>JAFPAT010000059.1 GCA_017425655.1 Rikenellaceae bacterium
ACAAGACGATATCCCAACTTTGGTTGCCGAGCTGGAACGTCAGAGCCAATATGTACGCGTAGCCACCATATTCTCGCATCTGGCAACGGCCGATGATGTCGAACAAGATGATTTTACGCGCGAACAGATCTCTCGCTATGATGCAATTTCATCGGAATTGGCGGCCGCATTGCCATACCGAGTTATTCGCCACACGGCTGCATCGGCCGCTATGGAGCGTTTCGAGGAGGCTCGTTATGATATGTGTCGTTTGGGTTTGGGCTTGTATGGCTTTGACTACTATCGCAACGATGCGCTGACACCCGTTTCGACACTTAAAGCCCGCGTGGTGCAGATCAAACGCCTGACCGACGATCAGACGGTTGGTTATGGTCGTGCAGGCCGACTTGCCCGCCCAACCGTAACGGCAACGGTGTCGATTGGTTATGCTGATGGTTTGAACCGACGCTTGGGTTGTGGCGCGTGGTCGATGCTTGTGCATGGTAAGCCTGCACCGATTGTCGGCCGAATATGTATGGACTGCTGTATGATCGACATTACCGATATTGATGATGTACGTGAGGGCGATGAGGTAACCGTTTTCTCGCCCATAGATGGCAATCGCGTCGATCAGATGGCCGCTGTGCTCGGCACAATTCCTTACGAGGTTATGACCTCGATCAGTGCCCGTGTAAAACGAATCTTTATCCGTGAATAGAGCCAATAATATGGAAAAGGGAACTCTTTATATGGTGCCGTGTCCGATCGCCGAAGATGGCGATATGGAGCGCGTATTGCCTTCGTACAACGCTGAAGTGTTGCGTTCGATCAACTACTTTGTTGTTGAAAATCTGCGTACAGGTCGCCGTTTCCTCTCGCGTGTCGGTATGGGTCGCCCGATCGATACATTGAAAATGGCCGAACTGAACGAACATACCGCTCTGGCCGATGTCGAGCAGTTGATTGCACCGATTCTTGCGGGCGAGGATTGTGCAATGATCTCCGAGGCGGGATGTCCTGGTGTCGCAGACCCGGGAGCATCGCTTGCGGCACTTTGCCACCGACACGGTGTGAGAGTTGTGCCTTTGGTCGGTCCGTCGTCGATTCTGATGGCATTGATGGCATCGGGCATGAATGGTCAATCGTTTGCTTTTAATGGCTACCTTCCCGTTAAACCGCCTGAACGACAGCGTGCTCTGCGTACTCTCGAACGACGAGCCCGCACCGAGCATCAGTCGCAAATATGTATCGAGGCTCCGTATCGTAATCGCCAGCTGTTGGAGGCAATGGTGGCAACCTGCGCGCCAGATACGCGCATAACGGTTGCGGTCGATATTACCGCGCCAACCGAGCGTATTACCACCCGAACGATTGCCGAATGGCGACGTGCGATGCCTGATGATCTACACAAACGCCCTGCAATATTTATTATTGGTGAGTAACCGCATTGATAAAGCAAATGAATAACGCCAGCTGATCTCTCAATCGGCTGGCGTTGTTTCATATATGCATTATGTATTTATGCCTTCTCTTGTGTCGGCTGTGTCGTATTGACGGAGTTGCCCTTATCGGCACGCTTGCGGCGACGGTTACCACGATAGCGACGCTTCTTGTTGTCCTCTTGTGGCTTTTGTGCTCCATCGGTAGTTGCTTTGCTATCGTTTGAGGTGCGGTTGCTGTCTGCCACTTTGCGTGTTTCACTACGGGGTTTGTCATTGCGACCACCGCCACGTTTAGCACCTCCGCGTCGGCTGTTGCGACCGCGTCCCGATCGTCCTCGCCCTTTATGCTCAAAGGCTTCGGGAGTGTAGGCAGGACCTTCGCCAACCGACTCGGGTAGGGGAGTCTTTTCGACCTCACGCTCCATAAATTTCTCAATGCGGTAGAATTTACCCTGCTCCTCCTCGCAGACGAGCGTTACGGCAGCACCCGTAGCCGCTGCACGAGCCGTACGACCGATGCGGTGGATATAATCTTCGGGGTCGTGAGGTACGTCGTAATTGACTACCAAACCGATATCTTCGATGTCGATACCTCGTGCGACGATGTCGGTAGCAACCAAAATATCAACCTTATTATTCTTGAAATTGAGAATCACCTCCTCGCGCTGCGATTGTTCCAGATCGGAGTGCATCGCGGCGACGTTGAACTTCATACGTTTTAGTACGTGCGCCAACTCTTTGGTCTTCTGTTTCGACGACGAGAAGATAATGGTTTTTGTCTCTTTGGGCTCGGCAAACATTTCGCGCACGATACCCAGCTTCTGACTTTCGTAGCAGATGTAGGCCGACTGCGAGATAGCCTCATTGGGTTTCGAAACGGCGATAGTAACCTCGGCGGGATCGTTCAGGATTGTACGTGCCAACTCGCGAATCTTCGGGGGTAGTGTGGCCGAGAACATAATGGTCTGTCGCTCTTTGGGCAGATACGAGATAATCTTCATAATGTCGTCGCTGAAACCCATATCGAGCATACGGTCAGCTTCGTCAAGAATCAGACACTCGACGTGCGAAAGATCTACTCCACTATTTGTCAGGTGGGCTATCAGTCGGCCGGGAGTTGCGATAACCACATCGGCACCCATCAGCATACCACGTTTCTGTACCTCCCAACCCTTGCCATCGCCACCGCCATAGACAACGGTTGTCGATACGGGCAGAAAGTACGAAAACCCCTGAAACTGCATATCGATCTGCTGCGCCAATTCGCGCGTGGGAACGATGATGAGCGACTTGACCACATTGTCGGGGTTGCCCTCGATTGTAAGGCGGTTGAGCAACGGTAGGGTGTAGGCGGCAGTTTTGCCCGTACCCGTTTGCGCACAACCAATAATATCGCGACCCGAAAGGATGACGGGAATGGTATGCTCTTGAACAGGTGTCATCTCGACGAAGTTCATCGCATCCAGACCATCGAATACTTCGGGCTCAAGTTCTAATTCCGAAAATTTCATTGGGCTTTTGTTTCGTTCTCTTGCGTTAGAATCTACTCCTCGATAGGCTCACCGAGCAGAGTTGCCGACGAGCAACTTGTTACACGCACACGCACATAGTCGCCCTTGCCATAACCACGACGATCGAATACAACCACCTTATTCTGCGACGTGCGACCAAACAGCTGCTCCTCGCTACGCTTCGAAGTGCCCTCGACCAACACGGTGAACTCCTTGCCTACATCGTGTCGGTTGCTTTCGAGTGAGAGCTCGTTTTGCAGGGCGATGACCTCGTTCAAACGGCGAATCTTCTCCTGCTCCGAAACATCGTCCGTCATTGTCTTCTGCGAACGTGTGCCCGGGCGCTCCGAGTATTTGAACATAAATGCTGACGAGTAGCCCACCTCACGCATCAGCGAGAGGGTCAGCTGATGATCCTCCTCGGTCTCGGTACAGAAACCCGAAATCAAGTCGGTCGTGATCGAGCAGTCGGGCATATAGCGACGAATTGCAGCGATGCGATCCAAGTACCATTCGCGCGTATATTTACGATTCATTAGCTCCAACATCCTCGAACTTCCTGACTGTGCGGGCAGATGAATATGGCGGCAGATATTGGGCATCGAGGCCATCGTTTCGAGCAGTCGGTCGCTGATATCTTTGGGGTGCGACGTGGCGAAACGTACGCGCAACAGCGGCGAAATTTCGGCAACCATACGGATCAAATCGGGGAAGCCGATCTGCTCCTCGTCTTGTGCCCAGCGATATGAATTGACATTCTGACCGAGTAACGTTACCTCGCGGTAACCTGCCTCAAACAGCGCACGTGCCTCTGCAACGATGGTGTGCGGATCGCGGCTACGCTCAATGCCGCGAGTGTAGGGTACAACGCAATATGAGCAGTAGTTGTTGCAACCGCGCATAATCGAAACGAATGCTGTAACGCCATTCTTATCCAGACGCACGGGAGCGATTTCGGCATAGGTCTCCTCGCGTGAAAGTTCGACATTGATTCCGTGCCCACCTGCCTCGGCAACAGCCAAAAGGCGCGGCAGATCGCGGTACGAGTCGGGGCCGGCAACCACATCAACGGCATACTCGCCTTCGGTGAGTCGCTCTTTCAATCGTTCAGCCATACAGCCGATAACACCAACCACCAACGAGGGCTTTGCCTTGCGATAGCGATCAATCTCGCGCAGGCGACCCCAAATACGCTGCTCGGCATTGTCGCGAATCGAACATGTATTTATCAGTATGGCATCAGCTTCGGTAATCTGCTCGGTGTAACGCCAACCCTCGTCTTGAAGGATTGAGGTTACGATTTCGCTATCGCCGAAATTCATCTGACAGCCGTATGTTTCGATATATAATTTTTTGCCATCGCCCGTCAGTGGGCGCAATGATTTAATATCCATTTTTAAGAGTTTGAACGTTTTGAGTTTAGTTGGCGCTAATCGCCTCCTCCTCGGGGAAGGGTTTGAAGCCCTCACCATAGGTGTCGTAAGCATCAACCACAACGAGGAATGCACGCGGATCGATCTTCCTGATCTGGTTCTGAACGCTGACAACCTGTGTACGGCTTACGACGAGGAAGATCATCTCCTTCTCGGCTCCCGAGTACATACCGCTTGCCTTGATATAGGTACCGCCACGCTGAATATCGTTTAGAATCAGATTGCGCAGCTCGTCGGTATGCTTGCCATCTGTGTTGATAAATAGCAGTTTGTCGTAGCTTGCACCATCGATAACATAGTCAATCAAGCGGGTTGAGATGAAGATTGTGATCAACGAATAGAGGGGCAATTTCCAATCCTGCAATACGATGATACCGAACAAAACGACCATCGAATCAACTAGCAGAATGCCGCTCGAAAATTTCAACTTGAAATACTTTTGCAGAATCATTGCCACGATATCCGTACCGCCCGTTGTAGCCTGATTGCGAACTACCAGACCGACTCCGACACCGATCAATACCGCGCCGCAAATCGATGCCAACATAATGTCGTTCGACAGATCGATCTTACCGTCGAGCAATGTGGCAGGCGACTGCTTGGTGATATCGTCATAGCTCAAATAGGTCATAATGTTCATAATACCGGGAGTAGTAAGAGCTGCCACTACGGTACGCGCACCAAAACCGCCACCGAAGATGATGATCGATAGGATCATCAGCGGAATATCGAGCATATAGCCGAACGTACCCACCTGAATATTGGGGAAGAGGTGGTGGAGTACGATCGAGGTACCATATACGCCTCCGGGGACGATATTATAAGGGTTGATGAAATAGACGAAACCTGCGGCCAAAATTGTACAGCCGAGTAAGATCATAAACCACGATCTCCACCAGTCGAAGGTGCGGATCGATTGTCCTAATGTGAGCTTATTTGCCATAATTAAAACGTAAAAGTATTATTGTCCAAATTTTCTTACAAAGATAAACTTTTCCGCGAAAAGTAGGAAGGGGTCGAACCATTTTCTTTGAAAAAATTATGATTTTATAGTTTTTATTCGTAGCTTTGCAACAATGCTCGAATTGTTTTTGGGCGAAAACCTAATGAATATGGTCGTATTAAGTGTGATTTTTCTGCTGATCGTAGCATATCTTTTGGGCTCAATTCCCAATGCTGTTTGGATCGGCAAACGATATTATGGTATAGATGTTCGCGAACACGGTAGTAAGAATGCAGGTGCAACAAATACCCTTCGCGTATTGGGCCGCCAGGCCGCACTCCCTGTCTTTGTGCTCGATGCATTGAAGGGCTTTGTCGCAGTAACGCTAATGAGTCTGATGAAATATAGCCCCGCTGTCGGCGATAATTGGCTCACAATTCTAAAACTTTTGGCGGTCGCTGCGGCTGTGATCGGACACATCTACCCAATCTTTGCCGAATTTCGAGGCGGTAAGGGCGTTGCAACGCTCGTAGGTGCCGTTATCGGTATCGTTCCGTCGATCATCCTGCTCTGTTTTGGCGTTTGGTTGGTTGTATTTATTCTGTTCAGTTATGTCTCGTTGGCTTCGATGTGTGCGGGTGTTTCATTCCCCATCTTTATCCTTATCTCGCCCAAGACCAACGACAATATCACATTGATTGTATTTGCATTTATAGTGGCACTCCTGCTTATCTGGACCCACCGTAAAAATATTTCACGCCTGCGCGCAGGTACCGAATCGAAAATCTCAATCTTCCCCTCGAATGGTCATAAGCCCGATGTTGATATTACGGGCAGTAATTTCCGAGGTGAGTGCGAGAAGGATTACCCCGATGCTACGTCTGTACAGCAGACCGAAGAGTCGGCAGCAGAAACTGAAAATAAATAAAAAAAAAGAAAAATAGAGGAGAAAACAATCACTCGTAGGCTTGCTTGTTTGAGAGCGATTTCGAAGGCGTGAGCCAGAAAGGTGGTTGAGGAGAGTAAAAGAGAATAAGTAAAATTAATTCCCTTAAAAACACAACTATTATGTTGCAGGAAAACCTAATCAAACTTTACGAGAAGAGCTTCCGCGAGAATCGCGAAATGCCGGCTCTGACCGACTATTTTAAGAATGAGACCTTCTCGTACTACGAAATGGCAAAAGAGATCGCCAAACTGCACCTTCTCTTCAAGAAGGCTGATATCAAGATGGGCGATAAGATTGCGCTGATCGGTCGTAATAACACTCGCTGGTGTATTTCGTATATCGCAACAATCACCTATGGCGCTACGATCGTTCCCATTTTGCAGGATTTCAACCCTAACGACATCATTCACATTATTAACCACTCGGAGAGTAAGTTGCTCTTCTTGGGTGATACCTATTGGGACAATATCGAGCCTGACCAGATTCCCGCTATCAAGGCAGTATTCTCGCTGACAGACTATCACGCAATTTATGAGAAGGATGGCCATTCGCTCACCCGATTCCAGCAGGATATTCTCAAGCACTATCGTACAAAGTACCCGCGCGGTTTTAGCGTCAATGATATTAAGTACCCCGAAGTTCCCAATGATCAGCTTATGTTGCTGAACTACACCTCGGGTACGACCGGTTACTCGAAGGGTGTAATGCTGACGGTGAACAACCTGACGGGTAACGTGGTGTTTGCTTGTACCGAGATTAACCCCGATACGGGCAATACGTTCTTCTATCGCGGTTCGCGAACTCTGTCGTTCCTGCCTTTGGCTCACGCCTTTGGTTGTGCATTCGACCTGCTGTCGCCCTTGGCTGCCGGTGGTCACATCACCTTGCTGGGCCGTATTCCCGCTGCAAAGATTCTGATGCAGGCAATGGCCGTTGTTAAGCCGACCATTATCTGCTGCGTTCCGATGATCCTCGAAAAGGTATATCGCAAGCAGGTGCTGCCGATGTTGGAGAAGAAGCCGATGAGTATCGCAATGCGTATTCCTCTGCTTAATACCGCAATCCATTCGATTATTCGTAAGAAGTTGATCGATGCCTTCGGTGGTAATGTCGATATCTTTATTGTAGGTGGAGCGCCGATGAATGAGGAGACCGAGGCATTCCTGTTGAAGATTAACTTCCCCATTACGATTGGCTACGGTATGACCGAGTGCGGTCCGCTGATCAGTTTTGCAGCTCATTGTGATTTCAAACCCGGCTCGTGCGGTCGCTATCTGAAACAGCACCTCGAATGTAAGATCGACTCGTCCGATCCCGAGAAGGTTGCCGGTGAGATTATGATTCGTGGTGAGCACGTTATGATGGGCTACTATAAGAATGAGCAGGCTACCGAGAGCGTTCTTGAGCCCGATGGCTGGATGCATACCGGCGATATGGGTACGATGGATCCCGATGGTACGCTCTATATTCGTGGTCGTTGCAAGACTATGATTTTGACGGGTAGTGGTCAGAATATCTACCCCGAGGAGATTGAGGCTAAATTGAACACCCTGTATCTGGTAATGGAGTCGTTGGTTGTTCAGCGCGATAATAAGTTGGTTGCGTTGGTTGTTCCCGACTATGAGGCAGCCGAGGCTGATGGTATTGCGAAGCTCGATATCCCGAAGTATATGGACGAGAACTTGAAGCAGATCAATTCGTTGGTAGCACCTTACGAGCGTCTGGCCGAGATTATCATCTATCCTTCGGAGTTTGAAAAGACCCCCAAACGAAGCATTAAGCGTTATTTGTACAATATCTAAAATCAAAATAGACGATGAAAAGATTGATTCTTACCGCATTGGCGGTTGTGGCAATTGCGATGCAGGCAGCGGCTGCCAAAATCGATTCGTTGGAGTTTCGTTCGGCACGCGATTTCCGTATTGTAGGTAAAGGCTTTACCGATACCGAGTCATTCTACGATCGACTGCCCGCATCGGTTAAGGAGGGTTGCCGCGAGGAGCTTTGGACACTCTCGACCAATAGCGCAGGCATGGCAATTCGTTTCCGCACCAACTCGACAACTATCGGTGTTAAATGGACTGTTCGTCAGCAGATGAATATGGGCCATATGACTACGGTGGGTATTCGCGGTGTCGATCTCTATCGTCTGACCGATGATGGCTGGCGACACGTTTGCTCGGGCCGTCCTTCGACCAAGAGCAAGGAGAATAGCGGTATCCTGATATCGAATATGGCTAACGAGTATGCCGAGTATATGCTCTATCTGCCTCTGTATGATGGCGTGAGCGATGTGCAGATCGGTGTTGATCGTGATGCCGAGATTGGTTATCCCGTTGCAGCTACTCCGCGTGCCGATCGCTCGGTGGTGTTCTATGGCACCAGCATTACGCAGGGTGGATGTGCCAATCGTGCAGGTATGTGCTATTCGTCGATTCTTTCGCGCGATATGGATTTTGAGGCTTTTAACCTCGGTTTCAGCGGTAATGCTCGCTGCGATATCTACATCGCAGAGGCTATGGCTCGTATGAATCCTACGGTCTATTTCCTCGATTTCGTTCCTAATTGTACTGCGAAGATGATCGAGGAGAGTGCCATTGCATTTATCGAGGTTATCCGCAAGGCTCATCCGACGACTCCGATCATTATGCTTGATAGCTATAAGTTCCCTCCCTCGCAGTTCAATCTCGAGCAGCGTCGTCAGTTGGAGGAGAAGACTGTCGAGATGCGAAAAGTTGCAGAACATTTCAAATACGACAAGAATTTCTACTTCTACGAGGGTGCATCGTATAACGATGACGAGTGCTCGGTTGATGGTGCGCATCTGACCGACCTCGGCTTCAAGGCTATGGCCGATCACTACAAGAAGCTTTTGAAGAAGCATATTCGTAAGTAGGCGAGCGTGGTAAAACGGAGTGCTTATGCGAGTTCCACGACCACAACCCGAAAAAATCAGTAAGCAGGCTCTAACCGAGGGCCTGCTCTACTTTTGTGTTTGGATCTTTGTTTTTCTGGTGCCGATTTTCAGCGGATCAATCTTCCGTAGCGATCCGTTTGAATGGCGTAGAATACAGACGGCGTGGAGTATCATTTTGCCATATTTTTTGCTCTTTTTGATTCATAATTGGTGGTTTGCCCGCAAATTTCTGCTGACAAAACGCTATTTAACCTATGTAGGTCTTACGATACTCGCCGTGTCGATCGTCTTTTCGTCGATCGCGCTCTATCACCATATCTGTGGCATCGATATCAATCAGCCCGATGTGCGAATGTCATCGCTCGTATTCAGCCACTTGCCACTTCCTATTAATCTGTTGTTGGGCGTGTTTATGTGTGGTCTAAATGCAGGTATCAAGATGATCTATAAGTCGGTGCGCGACGATCAGATGATGATCGAGATGAAGCAGAATATGGCGCAGGCCGAGTTGGATTATCTGAAATATCAGATCAACCCGCATTTCTTTATGAATACGCTCAATAATATCCACGCACTTATCGATATCGATTCAGAATTGGCGAAGGATACCGTGATTGAGCTATCGAAGATGATGCGCTATGTACTTTACGATTCGGAGCAGGACTCTATTTCGCTCGAAAAGGAGGTGCAGTTTTTGCAGCACTATATCCAATTGATGCGTCTGCGTTATAGCGATACGGTCGAGATCAATCTAAATACTCCTGCGCAGCCACCATTGGGTGTTAAGGTGCCGCCATTGATTATGATTGTCTTTGTTGAGAATGCCTTTAAGCACGGAATCAGCTATAATAGCCGTTCGTTCATCAATATCGACATTGAGGTTGATAGCGAACAGCAACGAGTTAAATGCTGCGTACGAAATTCGAAGAATCCGAGCAAGTGGAATACGCAGGGAGGCATCGGTCTTGACAATGTTCGCAAGCGTCTGGATCTACTCTTCCCGAATCACTACAATCTGAATATTAATAATACTACTAATCAGTATAGTGTAGAAATTGATATCCCTGCCTTATGATCAAGTGTGTAACTATTGATGACGAGCCGTTGGCTCTGAAACAGTTGAATAAATATGTGTCGCAGGTTCCTTTCCTTGAACTTGCAGGCTCGTTCAGTAATGCGATCGAGGCCTCGGCCTTTGTGTCGAGTACGGCGGTCGATCTGATCTTTGTTGATGTCAATATGCCCGACCTCAACGGTTTGGATTTTGTCCGTGCGTTGGTTGGTAAGCAGATGGTCATCTTCACTACGGCATATTCAGAGTATGCTATCGAGAGCTATAAACTTGATGCTGTCGATTATCTCTTGAAACCGATCTCGTTCTCGGACTTTCTGCGTGCTGCAAATAAGGCCTATCGCCAGTTCGAGTTGCAACAGAGTGCGGCTCAAAGTGCATCATTGGCTATGAGTGCGGCTACGCCTGCTACGGAGAATGATGCTGACGATGAGGCGGAGGTCGCTATCGAAAACAAGGAGTATATCTCGGTGAAGGCGGACCATAAGGTGATATTGGTAAAGATCAGCGATATCGATTATGTTGAGAGCGAGAGTGAGTATCTGCGTCTGCATCTCAACTCGGGCGAGGTCGTTACGACGTTACTCCGTATGAAGAATATCGAGCCGATACTTACGGTGAATGATTTTATGCGCATACATCGCTCCTATATTGTCAATCTGAAACATATTAAAGCCTTTGCCAAGGGGCGCGTGTTCCTGAATGATAAAGTGAGTATTCCCGTCGGCGACAATTATAAGGAGAGTTTCAATAGCTATATCGAGAAGGTATATCTCAATCTTTAATCCGTCATCGGTTTGATATTCATGGTGTGTCGTTTATTTTATCGGCGCAACCATAATATAAAAAAAGAAATCCCGAACCTCTTTGGTTCGGGATTTTCTTTTTGTCGGTAGGGTTAAGACTACTTGTTGTAAGCCTTCATAACCGAGATCAGGTCGAGAACCTTGTTCGAGTAACCCCACTCGTTGTCGTACCACGAAACAACCTTAACGAAGGTGTCGGTCAAAGCGATACCAGCCTTAGCATCGAAGATCGAAGTGCGAGCGTCGCCCAAGAAATCCGACGATACAACGTCCTCGTTGGTGTAACCCAGAACGCCCTTCAACTCACCCTCCGAAGCAGCCTTCATAGCCTCGCAGATCTCTGCGTAGGTTGCGGGTTTAGCCAGGTTTACAGTCAGGTCAACAACCGAAACATCCAGAGTAGGAACGCGGAATGCCATACCGGTCAACTTACCGTTCAACTCGGGCAGAACTACGCCTACAGCCTTAGCAGCACCGGTCGACGAGGGGATAATGTTGCCAGCAGCAGCGCGGCCACCACGCCAGTCCTTCAGCGAAGGACCGTCAACGGTCTTCTGAGTAGCGGTAGTAGCGTGAACGGTGGTCATCAAACCGTCAGCGATACCCCAGTTGTCGTTCAGAACCTTAGCGATAGGAGCCAAGCAGTTAGTGGTGCACGATGCGTTCGAAACGATGGTCTGACCAGCGTAGGTGTTGGTGTTAACACCGCAAACGAACATAGGAGTCTTGTCCTTTGCGGGAGCCGACATAACTACGTACTTAGCACCAGCCTTGATGTGAGCCTCAGCCTTCTCAGCGGTGAGGAACAAACCGGTCGACTCAACTACGTACTCAGCCTCAACCTCGTTCCACTTCAAATCCTCGGGATTGCGCTCAGCGGTTACGCGGATAGCCTTGCCATTAACGATGAGCAAGCTCTTCTCGGTATCGAAGTCGATGGTGCCATCGAACTGACCGTGCATAGTGTCATACTTCAGCATATATGCCAAGTACTCTACGGGGCAGAGGTCGTTAATACCTACAATGTCATACTTCTCGGTCTGCGAGCAAGCAGCGCGGAATACCATACGGCCGATACGTCCGAAACCGTTGATACCAATCTTAATCTGTGCCATAATTTTTTGATTTATTTTAGGTTAAAACTTCCGTTAATTTTTTAACAACTGCAAAAATATATATTGTCCGAAGAAAATGCAAATATTTTTCAAATATTTTAATTATAACCGGTCAAAAATTTAGCCATATTCGTCGCTCAATGCGATTATTGGGGCTAAATCTATGGTCCGAGGGGTGTTACATATTGGCTTTGGCGCGTTTTGCCATAGCCGAAGCGAAGACGAAATCGTTCAATTCGCGGTTGTCGCTTTGGAGGATGTCGTGCTTGGTGCCCTCCCACCATTTCTTGCCTTCGTGAATAAAGATAATCTTCTCGCCAATCTCCATCACCGAGTTCATATCGTGCGTATTGACGATTGTGGTGATGTTATACTCTTCGGTGATCTCTTTAATGAGATTATCGATTACGATCGAGGTCATTGGGTCAAGACCCGAGTTCGGTTCGTCGCAGAAGAGATATTTTGGATTGAGCACGATGGCGCGAGCAATAGCCACACGCTTAATCATACCGCCACTTAACTCGGCGGGGTAGAGCTTGTTGGCATTGGGCAGATTGACACGTTTCAGGCAGAAATTGACGCGCTCCATCTTCTCTTCGAAGCTCTGATCGGTGAACAGATCGAGCGGCAGGCGAATGTTATCCTCGACAGTTGATGAGTCAAGCAATGCTCCGCCCTGAAAGATCATTCCAATATCCTTTCGCACAACTTTGCGCTCTTTGAATCCGAGCTGCGTGTAGCACAAGTCGTCGAAATAAATATTGCCCTCATCAATCTCGTGCAAACCCACTAAACTTTTGAGTAGTACGGTCTTGCCCGATCCGCTTCGGCCGATGATCAGGTTTGTCTTGCCGGCATCGAACTTGACCGATACGTCGTCTAATACGCGACGACCATCAAAGATTTTTACAATGTTTTCTCCGCGTATCATTAGATAAGAATTAACTGAGTTAGGATCAAGTTGAATATCAGAATTGCGATTGAGCTGATCACAACCGCTTTGGTCGATGCGCGACCCACTTCGAGCGAGTTACCCTGTGCGTAGTAGCCGTAGAAACCCGAAATCGAGGTGATCAGAAAGGCGAACACAGCAATCTTGACAAGCGAGTAGACGATCGACACAATTCTAAAGCAGTAGAATAGGCCATCGACATAGTCATCGGGCATCATAATGCCCGTAAAACCTGCTACGAGCCAGCCGCCGAACACGCCGATCACCATACTGAGGATCGACAGCAAGGGGAAGAACAGCACCGTTGCAACGATCTTAGGCATAATGAGATAGCACGCCGAATTGACGCCCATAATTTCCAGAGCATCGATCTGCTCGGTGATACGCATTGTACCGATCTCCGAGGCGATATTCGAGCCGACCTTACCCGCCAAAATCAGCGACACGACGGTCGATGAGAACTCCAAAATCATCGTTTCGCGCGTTGCGTAACCGATGAGCGAGCGGGGGATAAACGGAGATTCGAGGTTGATAGCCATTTGCAGCGTTACCACCGCGCCCATAAAGATCGAGATAATCGCAGCGATACCGATTGAGTTGTAGCCCAGGGCCTCCATTTCGACCATAATTCTATTGCGATAGATCGACCACTTTTCGGGACGCGCGAAGACCTTGCCCATCAATATACAATATCGGCCGAGGGTTTCAAAAAACTTCATCATTTTGATCTGCCTCCTATTTTTTGTCGTTTTTGGGTCCTACATCCTCGTAATCGACATAATCGCCCACGTTGCTATTGATCTTCTTCTCTTTGGGTTGTGTCTGCTCGACGCTGACCTCGCCTTCACGCGGTTGCTTTGGCTGATTGCCATAGTCGCGATATGTTGTTCGAGAGTAGGTTCCGCCGCCACGCATCTGCTCTTCGGTCTGGCGACGTAATTTATTGATTCGGTAGCTCATATAGAGGCCACCCAAAAGCATTATCAACAAGAAAAACATAATGACATACAATATGAATTTGAAAGCTCCGGCGACGAACGAAGGCGAGGCCAAAGCCAACAAAAATATAACCAGACACAAGACAGGATTGCGTCGCACGAATGCGACGAATGAGTCTATTAATCTGTAAATAAATTCCACTCTTTATCGTTTTAATTAAAATGAACTTGCAAATATAACGATATTTTTTCGATTAAATTACTTGAAAATTTCTTTACTTGCGATTTTGTAGTAAATTTGTACTTTCAAAACAGTAAAATATAACAAACGAACAGATAAGCTATGGAACTCAGCAAGATTACTGCCATTTCGCCTGTGGACGGTCGCTATCGTGATGCGTCTGCTCCGCTGGAAAACTATTTTTCGGAATATGCCTTGATTCGTTACCGCGTTCGCGTCGAGATCGAGTACTATATCGCTTTGTGCGAGATTCCGCTGCCCCAGTTGGCATCGATCGACCGCTCGAAGTTCGAGCAACTGCGCGATATCTACCGCAACTTCTCGATTGATGACGCTTTGCGCGTCAAGGAGATCGAGCGCACGACCAACCACGATGTGAAGGCTGTCGAGTACCTGATTAAAGAGAAGATGGATGTGCTGGGTTTGTCGGCTCACAAGGAGTTTGTTCATTTCGGTCTGACTTCGCAGGATGTAAATAACACCGCTACGCCGCTGTTGTTGGCCGAGGCTGTTTCGGAGGCTTATTTGCCGCTGCTCGGTGAGGTTCGCGACCGTATATACGCTATGGCTGATGAGTGGCGCGAGGTGCCTATGTTGGCTCGTACTCACGGTCAGCCCGCATCGCCCACCCGTCTGGGTAAGGAGATGATGGTCTTCGTGGAGCGTCTGGATCGCCAGATTGCACAGTTGAAGGCTGTTCCCGCACCTGCAAAGTTCGGTGGCGCAACGGGTAATTTCAACGCTCACAATGCAGCATATCCCGCGATTGATTGGGTTGCATTTGCAAACGATTTCGTTGATAATAAGCTGGGTCTGTGCCGTTCGCAGTTCACTACCCAGATTGAGCACTACGATAACTTGGCGGCTATGTTCGACGCGATGAAGCGTATCGGCACGATTTTGATCGACCTCTGCCGCGACATCTGGACCTACGTTTCGGAGGAGTACTTCAAGCAGCGCATCAAGGCTGGTGAGGTCGGCTCTTCGGCAATGCCTCATAAGGTCAATCCGATCGACTTCGAGAATGCCGAGGGTAACTTGGGTATCGCAGGTGCTATCTTCGAGCACTTGTCGGCCAAACTGCCCGTTTCGCGTTTGCAGCGCGACTTGACCGATTCGACCGTACTGCGTAATGTAGGTGTGCCTATGGCTCACTCGATGATTGCTTTCCGCTCGATTATGAAGGGCTTGAATAAGCTCTTGATCAACCGTGCGGCTATCGAGCGCGATTTGGAGGATAATTGGGCAGTTGTAGCCGAGGGTATCCAGACGATTTTGCGTCGTGAGGAGTATCCGTCGCCCTACGAGGCGTTGAAGGCACTGACCCGTACGAACTCGCAGGTAACCGAGCAGACAATGCGTGAGTTTATCGAGACTCTCGATGTAGCCGAGAGCGTCAAGGAGGAGCTTCGTGCCCTCACACCGCAGAGCTACACGGGTATCGCGATGAAGTATTAATCGGCGAGGGGCTTCGGCCCCTACCTATATATAATGTTATGAACAGCTTTGGTAGCATATTTCGAGTAACGATTTGGGGCGAGTCGCACGGCGCGAGTGTCGGTGTGAGCATCGACGGTGTGCCTGCGGGCATTAAGCTCTCGGCAGAGGACTTCGCCGAGGATCTGGCTCGTCGTGCAAGTGGTCGCCGTGGTACAACACCGCGCCACGAACCCGATCAGCCGCAGATTGTGTCGGGAGTATATGAGGGCCGCACAACAGGTGCGCCGCTGACCGTGCTGTTCGAGAATACCAATACCCGTTCGGGTGATTACTCGAATCTGGTGCGCCAGCCGCGACCGTCGCACGCCGATCTGGTTGCGCAACGTAAGTTCGCGGGTGCGAACGATCCGCGCGGTGGAGGCCATTTCTCGGGTCGCTTGACGCTCGGTCTGGTTGCAGCGGGCGTTGTGGCTAAACGAGTGATCGAGAACAGCGAGTTTGCCTTTACGACACGTATTGCCGAGATCGGCGGTTGCGCCGATGAGAGCCGTTTCGACGAGGTGATTGAAGCGGCAATGCGCGAGGGCGACTCGGTCGGTGGTGTTGTTGAGTGCCGAGTGGATAATATGGCAGTGGGCCTGGGCGAGCCGTTCTTCGATTCGGCCGAGAGCACGATTGCGCATTTGTTGTTCTCGGTTCCGGCAGTCAAAGGAGTCGAGTTTGGTGCAGGATTTGAAGTGGCAAAGCGTCGCGGCTCGGAGAATAATGATTTGATTATCAATGCAAACGGCGCAACTGCAACGAATAACGATGGAGGAATTAATGGCGGTATCACCAACGGAAATCAGCTTGTGGTACGTGTAGCGGTGAAGCCTACGGCGAGCATTTCGAGTCCGCAAATGACTTACGACTTTGAGCAAAATCAGATAACCGAATTACAAATTAAGGGGCGCCACGATGCTTGTATTGCTTTGCGTGCAGCAGTCGTAATTGAGTCGGCAGTAGCAATAGCTTTGGCCGATTTGTGGTTGCGTCATCGCAGCCGACATTAATTAACCGATAAAAAACGAGATAGTGATGATACTGATGATAGCCGCCGAACGACTTTCATATCTGTTACAAGGAGCATCGTTGATGTTCTTTATCTTTGCATCACTTTCGTTATTCATATCGCCACGGCCTTCACGCTTAAAAAAGGCGTTGGCTTTTCTGGTTGCCTTCTTTGCTTTTGGCGAGATCAAGGACCTGCTTTGCGTGATTCCGGCAATCTCGCAGTCGGAGTATGCGATGCGTCTGTCGTATTCGATCGATATGTGGTTTGTCGGTGTTTGTGCCGGCTATCTGATTGAGCTGGTGCGCCCGCAGTGGTGTACTATTTGTCGAATGGTACATATGACGGCAGTATTTGTGCTTTTTACGCTTACTTATGCCTTCACGGGTAGTACGATTGTAATCTATGCCAATTTGGTCTATGTAGTGCTGTTTGCAATTGGAGTTTTGATCTATTTCGGCATATCTGTACGTCGTTACAATCGCTTTATCCGCGATAACTATTCTAACGATGAGCGAATTAATCTGCGTTGGGCCAATTCGGTGCTGGCGGTATTTTTACTCTGTTTTACAGTCTGGACAATCTACCTCTTCAATCATAACTATCTGATGAAGTGCGTTTATTATGTTATTTCTCTTGTTGCATGGATTATGCTGATTGCCCGTAGTAAGGAGCAGATTGAGGTGCAGATTGTCGAGGATGAGGTGCCGGAGCAGACGGAGTCGATTGTGTCTGCCCAACCTGCGGTGGATAACCAAGATACAGATGCTGGAAATGACGTAGCAACGAAGCCTGCCGAGGAGGTAGCGACGGATCCTGTTGTTGAGGAGATGTCATTGCTGTCCGAGCAGATGAAGGCGCAACTCGAAGAGTTGATGAATTCGCGTGAGGTATATCTCAATTCGCATTTGACATTGGCCGATCTGGCGGCCGAGTTGGGTACAAATCGAACTTACCTCTCGAATTATCTCAACCGAGAATTGAAAGTGTCGTTCTACGATTATGTAAATTCATTCCGTGTGGCGCGTGCTTGCCGAATGATTGAGGAGGATCCCGATGTAACCGTTCCTCACATTGTCGAGAGTTGCGGCTTCAATTCATTGTCAACTTTCCGTCGATCGTTTACTCGTGAGACTGGTCAAACGTATGGAGAATATCGTCGAAAAGTCCTATCGTGTTGATCAAATCGTAAAAAGCGACGTAAAATTGTAAATTTGAACATCGATTTTTACGAAAAAAATTAGCGAAAGATATAAAAGACGCTAATTTTGTGTTCGGAAAATTTGAAATAATTTTTCTATACAATAGCGCAAGTGAGTTGGACTTTGTGCGTTTATTTAGGGGAGAAGGTTAGAAGGGAGATTAGAAACATCGCTATTGTATTTGGAGGGTCGAGAAATCGACCCTCTTTTTTTGTTTGATTTATAGGAGATAAAAATGGGCTTATAGATAAAAAACGAGCCACGCAACTCAATGCGTGGCTCGAATCGTATAGGTCGAAAATCTTCTACTTTTGACGGAAATAGATCTGCATCGGCACACCCGAGAAATCCCAGTTGCTGCGGATCTTATTTTCGAGGAATCGTCGATACGGCTCCTTGATGTACTGCGGCAGATTGACAAAGAATGCAAATGCCGGAGTGGGTGAGGGAAGCTGCATCGCGTACTTGATGCGGATATACTTACCCTTTGTCGAAGGGGGAGGTGTCTCCTCGATAATCGGCAGAATATACTCGTTGAACTCCGAAGTGGCAATGCGGCGGCAACGCGAATTATATACGCGGATAGCCTGCTGCATAACCTCCAAGATGCGCTGCTTGTTGATTACCGATGTGAAGATAATGGGCAGATCCGAGAACGGAGCGAACTTCTTTTCGAGGAACTCGCGCCACTCTTTCATTGTGTTGCTCTCCTTTTCGATCAAGTCCCACTTATTTACAACTACCACGCAGCCCTTCTTGTTGCGCACAATCAGATTAAAGATGTTGATATCCTGCGACTCGATACCCTGTTTAGCGTCAAGCATCAGAATACATACATCCGAATTCTCGATAGCACGAATCGAACGCATAACCGAATAGAACTCCAAATCTTCGGTAACCTTGCCCTTTTTACGCATACCTGCGGTATCGACCAGATAGAAGTCCATACCATATTTGTTGTAGCGAGTGTGGATCGAGTCGCGCGTAGTACCCGCAATAGGCGTTACGATATTACGCTCATCACCTAACAGAGCATTGGTCATCGACGACTTACCAACGTTGGGACGACCTACGATCGTGATGCGGGGCAGATCCTCAAACTCCTCGGCTTTGGTGTCTTCGGGCAGAGCCTCGATGATTGCATCCATCATCTCGCCGGTGCCACTACCACTCATCGCGCAGATGGTGATAGGCTCGCCCAGACCGAGTGAATAGAATTCCATTGCACCATACTGCTGGTCATAGTTATCTACCTTATTTACAACGAGAATAACCTTCTTCGTGGTGCGGCGCAGAATGTCGGCCATCATCATATCGAGGTCGGTAATGCCGGTCGAAACCTCGACCATAAACAGAATTACGTCAGCCTCATCAATTGCCAACATAACCTGACGACGAATCTCATCTTCGAATATGTCGTCGCTACCAACGGTGTAGCCACCGGTGTCGATTACCGAAAATTCGCGGCCATCCCAATCTGAACGACCATAGTGGCGGTCGCGGGTAGTGCCTGCGGTACCATCGACAATCGCCTGTCGCATGCCGACCAGACGGTTGAAGAGGGTGCTTTTGCCCACATTGGGGCGTCCAACAATTGCTACTAAACTCATAGTATTCTTTGATTTTGGGCACAAAGATAGCGCAAATCCCGCTATCGGCAAAAGTTTTACGCACGAAAAGCACGAAAAGGGCTCTGTAATAGCTGTGATTTAGAAAATTTTGACTAACTTTGAGGGTTAAAACATCAGATGCAATATATATGCAGATCAAGGATATTAAAACATTGGTTGCTCGTCTTGGTGCAATCGTTGATGGTTGGGATGAGAAGGTGGGCGCGCCTGCCGTTGAACGACATATAGCGGCTTCGCTTTTGGCGGAGTTGTACGAGGCTGTGAAATTTGATGCGGCACTCGCTGCAACAACCCTCGCCGAGACTGAAAAGGTTGAGGAAGAGGTTGCTGTTGAGCCTATGGCGGTGGTTGAGCAGAGCACGGAAGAGGTCGAGGAGAGCTCTCCTGCGGTGATTGATCTTTCGGATATATTCGGTTTCTCGTCGGATGATGACGAGGTAGCCGACGAGGAGGTTGATTTGCCATTGACGGAAGAGGCTGCTACTGCCGTGGAGGAGCCTGCGGATGAGGTTGAACAAGAGCCCGAAGAAGAGCCCCTGCCGATAGAAATAGAGGAAGAGTCGGCGATCGAAGATGAGATCGAAGAGGCGATTGAAGAAACGATTGATGCTGATGAGCAAATTGTAGCAGAGGAGTCGCCCTCCGAGGAGGTTGTGGAGGAGAAGTCTGTGGAAGAGAAGATAGAAGAGGTTGAAGAAACAATGCAGCCCGAAGAGGAGGTAGAGCCGCTTGCTGAACTTGTTGAGGAGGAAAAGACAGAAGAGCCTATCGAGGAGATCGCCGCTGAACAATCAACCGAAACAGCCGAATCGCCATCAGAGGTTGCCGAGCCGAAGAGTGTGCCGCAGACATCGCTGTTTGATATGGATATGGTTCGTCGCCCGCGTTCGTCAAACAGCCGTCGAGTAATTATGTCGCTCTATGGCGAGTCGCCCACGCGCCGCGAAAAGAGCGAGAAGGTTGAAAAGAACGAGAAGCATAGTGTGAAGGAGGAGCAGCCCGCACCCGAAAATGTGGAGCAGAAATCAGCGGTCGCACCGCAGAGTGATCCTATTCAGAATGTGCCTGTTGAAAATACTCCCATTCAAACTGAACCTACGCAAAACAACGCAGCGGCAAATGAACAGCCTGCCGAGGAGCCTATAACGGTGGCAGTTTCGGCGGCCGAGCGAATTGCCGCAGCGCAAGTCGAGGGTCAGGGTACACAGGTGCTTGGTGAGGTTATTGGTGCAGGAACGACCACTCTGGCCGATGCAGTTGCTGCAAGCCAGCCGCAAATTCAGACGGTGCAGAATGATCGCGTCGGCTCGTTGCGTAGTTCGATCGGTATTAATGACCGCTTTATTCTGATTCGTGATCTGTTTAATGGAGATGGAGCAGCTTACGAGAAGGCTATCGAAGAGCTTGACTCGTTTGATGACTTCAACGAGTGCCTGGTGCATATTGCTACCGAGTATCGCTGGAATCCCAATAGCGATGGCGCACGAATGATTATGGATCTGATTACCCGCAAGTTGTTATAAACGCCTATGGCCAAATTATATATTGTGCCGACTCCGATCGGTAACCTTGAAGATATCACCCTCCGCGCTATCCGCATATTGGAGGAGGTTGATTATATTCTTGCAGAGGATACACGCACTACTTCGGTGCTGTTGAAACATCTCGGCATCGAGAAGAAGATGTATTCTCATCATAAATTCAACGAACATGCCACTTCGGCAATGGTAGCCGAGGCTATCGAGGGCGGTCGCAATGTGGCGTTGGTGTCGGATGCAGGTACTCCCGGTATCTCCGATCCTGGTTTTTTGCTTGTGCGCACCTGCGTAGAGGCGGGATTGGATGTCGAGACGCTGCCCGGACCTACGGCCTTTGTGCCTGCATTGGTGCAGAGTGGTTTCCCTTGTGATCGTTTCTGCTTCGAGGGTTTTCTTCCCCAGAAGAAGGGTCGCAATAAACGCATTGCGGCATTGGCCGATGAGGAGCGTACGATGATCTTTTATGAGTCGCCCTTCCGTGTTGTGAAGCTCTTGCAACAACTTTCGGAGGTTATGGGTAACGAGCGTGAAGCCTCTGTGTCGCGTGAGATAACAAAGAAATTCGAACAAACCGTACGTGGTACGCTTGCGGAGTTGATAGAGCACTTTACGCAGAATGATCCGAAGGGTGAGTTTGTGATTATCGTGTCGGGCAAACCCAAAGCACGCCGTGCTGCAGAGGACGACGAAGAGTAATGAAACGTAGCGATCGAATCAAATATCATCTGATAATGGGCTTTGGGCGTGCGGTTGGCGCATTGCCCGATTGGTTCATTTATGGTTGTCTGGGTCGTTTTATCTATTTCGTAATTTATCGTGTAATCGGTTATCGCATTAAGGTAGTTCGTCGCAATTTGTGCCGAGCATTTCCTGAAAAGAGCGAGCAGGAACGACGCGATATTGAGCGAAATTTCTATAAACATCTGGCCGAATTGGTTATCAACATAATCGACATGTCAAATATTTCGTACGATGATTTGCGTGATCATATGCGTATGGAGAATATCGAGCAGCATCGTGCCGAAACGACCGGTCGTTCATGGGTGGCAATGATGGCCCATTTTGGTTGTTGGGAGTACTTCGGAGCATATCAACTCTACGATGAGCGTGCGCAGGTGGTGGGTGTATATCATCCGTTGCGTAATGCGGCGTTCGATCGATATTTCTATGCGATCCGTTCGCGTTTCGGATTGTTGCCTATGCCGATGAAGGATATTGCCCGTTTCGGTATTCGTCATCGCGACGGATATGATGGTCGCCCGATAGTTTATGGAATGATTGCCGATCAGCGTCCGCCACAAGATGATAAGAATCAGACGTTTGATTTTCTGGGATGTCCGACATCGTTTTTTATGGGTAGCGAGTGGATTGCGCGTCGTTTGGGACTGCCTGCATATTTCCTGCGAGTAAATAAAGTTGGACGAGCAAAGTATAGTTGTAGGTGGGAGTGCATCTACGATGGCCAAGAGGAGATTGCCGAGGGCGAGATTACACGCCGCTATGTGGAGGCTCTTGATGCGATGATTCGTCGCGAACCGCATCTCTATCTCTGGTCGCATCGCCGTTGGAAACATCTTGATATAGCCGAGGACGCGGCTCGTGCGGAGCAAAATGCTAAATAAAGGTAACGCTAATTCGGCACCAAAGACAGAACAATTATGAGTAACGTCAAAGTCGTCATATTGAATTGGAATGGTCGCGCCCATTTGGAGCGTTACTTGCCGAGCGTTGTGCAATATACAATGCCCAAGTTCGATGTTGTGGTTGCCGATAATGGCTCGACAGATTCGTCGCTCGAATATGTAGCAACACAATTCCCGGCAGTCGAGATTGTGCGATTGGATCGTAACTATGGTTTTGCCGAGGGTTACAATCGGGCGTTGGCGCAGATCGATGCCAAATATTATATTCTGCTCAACTCTGATGTTGAGGTAACCGAGGGGTGGTGTGAGCCGTTGATCGAGGCTCTGGATGCTGATCCGCAGTTGGCAGCCGTTGCTCCGAAATTGTTGGCCGATACCGACCGCGAGCGATTTGAGTATGCCGGTGCGAGTGGCGGATTTATTGATATTCTTGGCTACCCGTTTTGCCGTGGCCGTATTTTGAGTACGGTTGAAATCGATGAAGGTCAATACGATACACCACGTGAGGTCTTTTGGGCAAGTGGTGCTGCATTTGCTTGTCGAGCAGATGTTTATAAGTCGCACGGAGGTTTTGATGGCGATTTCTTTGCGCATATGGAGGAGATCGATCTCTGCTGGCGAATGCAGTCGTCGGGCTATCGAATCGGCGTAGAGCCTCGCTCGAAGGTCTATCATTTAGGTGGCGGTACGCTCAATGTGCTCTCTCCGCGAAAGACTATGTTAAATCATCGTAATAACCTTGCGATGTTATATAAGAATCTTCCGACGGCGCATCTGTTTTGGATACTTCCGTTGCGATTGTTGCTTGATGGCGCAGCGGCTGCGGGCTATCTTGTTAAGGGCAAGTGGCAAGGTGTCGTTGCGGTGTGGAAGGCGCATATGGGATTCTACTCGATGCTCGGCTCATTGCACCAAAAACGACAGACTGAACGAGCTAAACGGGCACCTCTGCCTGCAACCGTATATCGAGGCTCTGTTATCATCAGACGACTATTTGGCGGTAAAAAATTTGGCTCGATGATGTAGCTTTCGCATAATTTTGTTAAATTTGTTATTGAAACGTACAAACTAATTAAAGCTATGAGAAATCTGGTTTTGATACCTACATACAACGAACGCGAAAATGTCTCGGCAATGATTGACAAGGTCTTTTCGTTGCCTGTTGCGTTCGATATCCTGATTATCGACGACGGCTCGCCCGATGGTACAGCCGATATTGTTCGTGAGCGACAGAAGGATTATCCCGATCGTCTGCATCTGCTTTGCCGCAAAGGTAAACTCGGATTGGGAACAGCCTATCTGGCAGGTTTCCGTTGGGGCTTGGAACGCGACTATGACTATATTATCGAGATGGATTGCGACTTCTCGCACAATCCTGACGATCTGCCACGACTGATTGCAGCAGCCGAAGAGGGTGCCGATGTTGTTGTCGGCTCGCGCTATGTGCAGGGTGTCAATGTTGTCAATTGGCCGATGTCGCGTCTGCTGATGTCATATTGCGCATCAATCTATGTGCGCACCGTAACACGAATGCCTGTACACGATGCAACTGCGGGATTTGTCTGCTACTCGCGCCGCGTGTTGGAGCGCATTGATCTGGATAAGGTCGAGATGAAGGGCTATGGTTTTCAGATCGAGATGAAATATACCTCGTGGAAGTTGGGCTTTAAGATTCGCGAGGTGTCGATCATCTTTATTGACCGCGTGCTTGGCCAGTCGAAGATGAGTAGCTCAATCTTTGGCGAGGCCTTCTTTGGCGTGATGAAGTTGCGCCTGCGCAAGATTAAGCCCCGCGCATAAGGCATAAACAGAGAGTCTTAATAACGCTACGGCGGAACGCAACGATGCGAGTCCGCCGTTCGTTGATAAAATTCCAATGAGAAAAACTAATAAATGAAGATACATTATGAAACTTACAGGTAGAAGACGCAGCTCGAATGTTGAGGATCGTCGCGCAAGTGGTGGCGGTCGAATGACCAAAATGGGCTTGGGTGGTTTGCTCGTAGCAGGATTGATTACGTGGTTGCTGGGTGGTAATCCGCTGTCGGTATTGCAGAATGCTGATCTCGGCGCAATTGTTGGCGGTGAGCAGACCGAATATGTGCCGACGGAGCGCGAAGAGAAGTTGGCGGAGTTTGCATCGCAGATTTTGGCAGGTACCGAGGATGTGTGGAGCGAACTTTTCAAGGAGATGGGACGCACCTATCAACCTCCCCGTATGGTGCTGTTCAATGGTGCAGTGCAGTCGGGTTGCGGTGGTGCGACCTCATCGACGGGTCCGTTCTACTGCTCGGCCGATCAGACGGTTTATATCGACCTCTCGTTTTTTGATCAGATGGAGTCGCAGTTACGTGCGGGTGGCGATTTCGCATACGCATATGTGATTGCGCACGAGGTGGGCCACCACGTTCAGTATCTGCTCGGTATTTTGGATCAGGTACAGATGCAGCGTAACCGCGTTAGCCAGAAGGAGGCTAATCGTCTGACTGTGCGTTTGGAATTGCAGGCCGATTTCTTCGCAGGTATTTGGGCACACTACGACGATAAACGCTTTGGCTCGTTGGAAGATGGCGATATCGAGGAGGGTCTTAATGCCGCTACATCGATTGGCGATGATCGTTTGCAGATGGAGGCACAGGGTTATACCGTTCCCGATTCATTTACGCACGGCACCTCGAAGCAGCGTATGACGTGGCTCAAAAAGGGCTACCAGACGGGTGATTTGAGTCGAGGCGATTCGTTCTCGATGAACTACGACGATCTGTAAAAATCGACCTATCATAATTGGCTCCTTATTAATGAAAAAGGCAAAACAGACCATAGAACTTTTGGCTCCTGCACGCGACTATGATACGGCGCGTGCAGCGGTCGATTATGGTGCTGATGCCCTCTATATGGGTGGTCCGCGCTTTGGTGCGCGCTATGCTGCCGGTAACTCGATTGACGATCTGGCTCGCGCAGTGGAGTATGCACATCGTTACGGTGTGCGTGTGCACTGTACGCTCAACACAATTATCTATGACGAGGAGTTGCGTGAGGCCGAGCGTACGGCACGAGAGGTGATTGCGGCGGGTGTCGATGCACTGATTGTGCAGGATTTGGCATTTCGACGTATGGATCTGCCACCTGTCGAACTGCACGCCTCGACGCAGATGTGTAATATGAACCCCGAGTGGGTGCGCTTCTTGGGAGAGTGCGGTTTCTCGCGTGTGATTTTGGAGCGAGCACTTACACGTGCAGAGATTCAGGCAATTCGTGCTGCGACAGCTGTCGAGTTGGAGTGTTTTGTTCACGGTGCGATATGCGTCGGACATAGTGGTCGATGTATGTTGAGTCGCACGATGAGCTCACGCAGTGGTAATCGTGGTGAGTGTAGCCAGCCGTGCCGTTTGACCTATGACTTAAAGAGTGGCGATGGTCGTAAATTGATTGCGGGCAAGCATCTGCTTTCGGTCCGAGATTTGGATCTCTCGTCGCATATCGGCCAGATGATCGATGACGGAATATGCTCGTTTAAGGTCGAAGGACGACTGAAAGATATATCATATATTAAAAATGTCGTGGCTTACTATCGTCGTCGTATTGACGAGGAGTTGGCTGTGCGACCGCAGTTCTGCCGTTCATCGGTAGGCGAGAGTATTCCGGATTTTACTCCCGATCCGGCGAAAAGTTTTACGCGTGGCGAGTCGTCATATATGTACGAAGGTAAGCGTGCCGGTGTCGCTTCGTTTGATACCCCGAAGGCTGTGGGTGAATATTTAGGACGTGTTGCGCGTGCCGATGCAAAGACATTTACGCTGGATCGCTCGGTTGACCTTGCACCCGGCGATGGATTGTGCTTTATCTCCGATGGTGCGCTGACGGGAACGAATGTCAATCAGGTCGATGCTCGCCGTGTAACACCTAACAAGATGGAGGGTATTACGCGTGGTGCGGAGGTCTATCGCAATTTCGATCAGCGTTTCCGCTTGGCTCTGGATCGCAGTCGCACGCGTCGAGTGATTCCGACGAGCGCAAAGGTGCGATTCGATGAGGATGGGGTAGTGTTGCAATATATCGACTGCGAAGGCTATACGGGGGAGGCGCGATTGACCGAGTCGCTTGATGTCGCGTCGAATCTTGAACGAATGGAGCAGACGTTGCGCGAGCAGATGGCACGTAGTGGCGATACGATCTTCCGTGTTGATCACGTGCAGATTGAGGGCGAGGTGCGTTTTGTGCCGCTGTCGAAACTCGGAGTGTTGCGCCGTGAGGCTTTGGACCGCCTGAACGAAGAGCGTTTGCAACTGCGACCTGAACACAATTACGCGCAGGAGAATCGTGCGGCCCAACTGCCCGAAGTGAAGCTCGATGGCCATTGGAACGTAGTCAATCGACTTTCGGAGCAGTTCTACCGCGATCATGGAGCAACGCATATCGAGCGTGGTTTGGATGCGCAGAGTGATCTGCACGGTGAGCGAGTGCTGTTGAGTAGCTATTGTTTGCGCCGTGAGTTGGGAGAGTGTCTGCGCGAGGGCTCGAAGTTGCGCGATCCGCTGTATATCGAGCATGGCGCGTTCCGCTATCGTTTGGAATTCGACTGCAAGCGTTGTCAAATGAATTTGATTTACGAAGAGTAGAAAAGAAGATATATAAATAGATGAAAAATCCCGAACTTTTAACCCCTACGTGGTCGGACTATGAACTGATTGATTGTGGCGATTACGAGAAACTCGAACGCTTTGGCAGTTACGTTACGCGCCGTCCCGAGCCGCAGGCTATTTGGCATCGTTCGCTCTCGGAGGCGGAGTGGCAGCGTATGGCCGATGCCTCGTTCCGTCGCGATGCGCGCAGTGAGGAGCGTGGCGAGTGGCAGTTGAAACCGCAGATGCCTTCGCGTTGGACGGTCGAGTATCGTCGTGGTCCAATGCAACTGCGTATGCGTTTGGCCCTCACATCGTTCAAGCACGTGGGGCTGTTCCCGGAGCAGGCCGAGAATTGGAACTATATCTGTGATCGTGTGTCCGAAATTCGTAAGGCGAAAGGCCGCGCTGAGGTGCTCAATCTGTTTGCCTATACGGGAGGTGCGACACTTGCTGCTCGTTCGGCGGGTGCCGAGGTTACGCACGTCGATTCGGTTAAGCAGGTGGTTACTTGGTCGCGCGAGAATATGGAGGCGAGTGGTTTGGACGGTGTGCGCTGGATTGTCGATGATGCACTGAAATTTGTGCGTCGCGAGGTTAAGCGTGGTCGTCAATACGATGGTATTATCCTCGATCCGCCAGCATATGGTCGTGGTCCCGATGGCGAGAAGTGGGTTTTGGAGCAGAACATCGCGGAGATGTTGGAGTGCTGTGCGCGACTGCTTGTTCCGAAGGGTTTTTTGGTGCTCAATCTCTATTCGATGGGTCTGTCGGCAATGTTGGCTCGCTCGGCAGTGCGTCAGGCTTTTGGCGTAGCCTCCGAGGAGCAGTTTGGCGAACTCTATTTTGAGGATCGCGCAGGAAAGCAACTCCCTCTCGGAGTATATTATAGAATGAAACGTTAAATATAAATAGGTATGAGTGTATTACTTTTAATCTTCGGTTTGCTGACCGGTACGGCTCTTTGCGCGCTGGTCGGTATTGTAGGTAGCCGTCGTCGTTTAGGCTTTGGCTGGACCTTTATCATCAGCCTGATTTTTACTCCGTTGATAGGTCTTATTGCTGCTCTGATCTCTGATCCTCTGCCTTCGGGTGAGAAGCGTTGGGGCTGTCTGGCAACTATTGTCGGCATCTTGACTCTTGCCTTGATGGCATTCTTTGCAGTGCTGATCTTTGGTGCAGGTGCGGCTCTGTTTGCTGTTTAGGATTCCTAAATATAGAAATAAAAGCGACCTCATTTTTGAATTTAAGGTCGCTTTCATTTTGTATATGGTGAGTGTTACCAGCACTCAATACCGTCGGTCGGAATTTTATCCTTGACCGTTTCGAGTCGGAATACGGGATCTTTGCCTGCGCGACGCTGACGCATATAGTCATCCAAAAGCACAATCACGCGACGACCAAGCAGAACAATCGCAACAAGGTTGCAGAGTGTCATCAATGCCATCGTCAGGTCGGCCAAGCTCCACACCGTCTGCAACGTGGTTACAGCACCGAACATCACCATCGCGCCCACGATCAGTCGATAGAGGGTCATTGCCCATCGTTTCTTTGAGATGTAGGCGATATTTGCCTCGCCATAGTAGTAGTTGCCGATGATCGAGCTGAATGCGAAGAAGAAGATCGCAATGGCAACAAATACTCGGCCCGCGTGTCCGATCTCGACCGAGAGAGCCTCTTGCGTCAGCAGTACGCCATCGAGCGAGCCGTCAAGTGGCAGACCGCTGACCAAGATGATAAATGCCGTGCAAGAGCAGATAACTAGCGTGTCGGTAAATACACCGAGCATTTGGAGCAAGCCCTGCTTTACGGGATGCGAAACATCGGCAGTTGCCGCTGCGTTGGGTGCCGAGCCTTCACCGGCTTCGTTGCTGAACAGACCACGCTTGATGCCCTGCATCATCGCTGCACCAATCGTACCGCCCAGAGCTTGTTCAATGCCGAATGCCCCTTTGACAATCGTCGAAATCACTTCGGGGATGATTGTAATGTTTGCCAGAACGACATACAGTGCCAAAATCAGATAACCGATCGCCATAAAGGGAACTATTAACGAACTGACCTTCGCGATGCGCTGGATACCGCCGAAGATTACTATCAATGTACCTACTGTGATAGCGATGCCGACGTAGATGTGGTTGATACCGAATGCATTCTCTATTGCCGAACATAGTGTGTTGCTCTGTACGGTGTTATAGGCAAAACCGAAAGTCAGGACGGTCAGAATACAGAATAGAATAGCCATCCATCGACATTTCAGACCGCGCGTAATGTAATAAGCGGGACCACCCACGAAGCTCTCTTTATCGCGGACCTTGTAGAGCTGTGCGAGGGTATTCTCGATAAACGAGTTGGCTGCACCGAGCAACGCGATAACCCACATCCAGAAGACTGCGCCCGGACCGCCGATTGAGATAGCCGAGGCTACACCTGCAAGGTTACCCACGCCGACGTGGCTTGCCAACGATACGGCAAATGCCTGAAATGAAGAGATGCGCTTCTTGCCTTTCGACTTCTCCTCCGCCTTGTTCGACGAGAAGAGCTGTCGGAACATATCGCCGATAAGGCGAAACTGCACGAAGCGGGTGCGAATGGTGAAATAGAGTGCGCAGGCAATCAATGCCGCAATCATTACATAGCCCCACAGCGCATCGTTGATCGAATTGAGAATCTGGTTGAAAAGCTCCATATCCAATGGTTACTTATTATTTACTTAAATTTTCGCGCCATTCATCGGGTAGCTCGACCGACTCCTGTCGCTCGAAATCGAAGGCTACCATAACCGAGCGACTCTCGGTTTTAACAATAGGTGCGCCGTCGTCGCGGTGGTCGTACATACGTTGTAGCAGAGTAAAACTCTTGTTGCCAATCTTCTCGCACTCGGTTGTAACGTAGGTCTGATCGTCGAAACGCACTTGTGCCATATACGAAGTGTTGGTCGCTACGGTTATGACACGCATACGATCTGTTGCTGCATTGCCCTTCAATGTTGCAGCGAGATATTCGCTCTTGCCAACATCGAAGTACATCTGCTGGCAGACGTTGTTGATATGATGAAAGCAATCCATATCGTTGAATCGCTTCTGAATTTCGGTTGTGGTGCGGAACTTCATAGCTCTTCTAACGGATGATTTTGAACAATCCCGACTGATCGATAGCGATAATCGACGAAGGTTTGCGTGTCGGGCGACCCTCAAAACGAGGATCAACAACCAAATCCACACCCTCACGAATCTTCTCCGATATGCCGTCGAAGTCGATCGGTGCAGGCTCACCCGAAATATTTGCCGAGGTCGAAACAATTGGGCGACCAAAGCGATGCAGTAGCTGACGACAGAACTCGTGGTCGGGCACACGCACGCCGAGCGTTCCTTCATCGGGAACGAGATTCTCGGCCACATTTGCAGCCCCCGAAAGAATGAGTGTCAGGGGCGAGGTGGCTGTTTCGAGCAGATCCCACGCCACAGCGGGAGCGCCATTGACATATCTTCCGACCGAGTCGATATCGCCAATGAGCACGATCATACTCTTCTTATTTACCGACTCTTTGAGTTTGTATATCTTATCGACAGCCTCGGCATTTGTGGCATCGCAACCAATGCCCCAAACCGTATCGGTAGGGTATAGAATCAATCCTCCGTTGCGCAGAACTTGTACGGCGCGAGCTATTTGATCTTTCATTTTTTAGGGTAATATGAAATTCATTGCTTAATAGTTGCGCAAAGTTAGAAAATTTTATAATTTTGCCCTCACTTTTCCTGCTAATTCAGAATAAAATAATAAGATAAAACAGACAAACTATGGGACGTGCATTTGAATATCGCAAAGCGCGCAAGATGAAGCGTTGGGGCAATATGGCCCGTGTATTTACCAAAATCGGTAAGGAGATCGAAATCGCAGTTAAGGCCGGCGGTCCCGATCCTTCGGCAAATACCCGTCTGCGCGTGCTGATTCAGAACGCAAAGGCAGAGAATATGCCCAAGGAGAATGTTGAACGCGCAATTAAGCGTGCAATCTCGAAGGATACTGCCGACTATAAGGAGATGGTTTATGAGGGTTACGGCCCCTTCGGTATCGCTTTCTTGGTTGAGACCGCTACCGATAACACCACCCGTACCGTTGCAAACGTTCGCGCTTGCTTCAATAAGTGCGGTGGTTCGCTGGGTACCAGTGGCAGTGTAGCATTTATGTTCGAGCATAAGTGTACCTTTAAGTTCGCTAACTCGAAGGGTGTTGATCCCGAGGAGTTGGAGTTGGAGATGATCGACCTGGGTGTTGATGCACTCGATGTTGATGAGGAGTCGAACATCACCGTTGAGGCACCGTTCGATGCTTACGGTCAGGTTCAGAAGTTCTTGGAGGATAACGGTTTTGAGATCATCAGCGGTGAGTTCGTTCGTATCCCGACCGACACCAAGGAGGTTACTGCTGAGCAGCGCGAGAGCCTTGAAAAGTTGATCGAGAAACTCGAGGACGATGACGACGTAACCAACGTATATACCACGATGGCAGAGGCTGAAGAGTAATTCGCCCCACATCTCAAAAAATTACCGCCCGAAACTGCAATGGTTTCGGGCGGTATTGTTATATATATTAAATAGGTATCTTCTCCTACTTAACCATATATGGGCTACTCTTTGCCCAAGCGATCATCAGCTGGTTGCGATCGCTGTTCCAAGCCTCTTGATAGAGTTTGCGCACCACTTCGAGCCAATTGTGGTTGCGATTTTGGTCATTGTCGCCAACATCCTCCGTTCCACCGGCGGCGTAATATTGGTCGCGATTGGTGCTGCAAATACGTGCATAGCGACCTGTGTTCGGCTTCAAGTCCTCGTTGGTAAGGTGTAGATAGAATTCCAACTGTTCGTCGGTGCAATGCTTGTCGGCAGGCACCATATTCTTGTCGGAAACATATACCGTAACGCCATCTTTGAATACGTAGGGCTCATAGAATTTCGGGGTGTACATATCCTCATAGACTACGCCTGCAACGGCAAACTGCGCACCCGACTGCCACTTGATAAAGTCGCGGATGCAGTGCAGATAGGTAGTATCGACACTCTGCTTAACCTCCCAGCAGGTCGTTGCAATCCATGTTGCGAGCTTTTCGGGCGAGGGCATCAGCAGATAGACCAAACCACGTTTCTTTATATTCTTCTTTACATCAACACCCGTGTAGTACTCCCATAATTCAACGGGATAACCTTCCCAATTGGGTACGTCGTAGCGAGTGTCAAGTTTGGTTTGAGCCATATAGGCCGCTTTCAGCACATCTTTACAATCCTCGACCAATTGCGGAAAACCGTTTGCACGGAAATCTGCGGGAAGATCCTGGAATGTGGTTTGTGCTTTCGTTTGCTGCACGCCTAACATCAGCAACAGTGCAGCGATTAGATAGTAGCGTTTCATAGGTTTATAGTTTTAAGCGTTGTGTTTAGTACTTTCTTTTCCAGAGCGTGCGGATGCGCTCGGCAATCTTCGCCTCGGCGGCATTTTGCTCGTTGGGGGTATAGAAACGAGTCCCCTCCATTCCATCGGGCATAAACTCCTGCTCGACGAACGAGCCGGTGTAGTCGTGCGCATATTTATAGTCGCGCCCATAGTCGAGACTTTTCATTAGTTTTGTCGGAGCATTGCGGATATGCAGAGGTACGGGACGATTCGTGGTGTCGTGTTCGACCTGTGCCATCGCGGCATTGATAGCGGCGTAAGCTGAATTGCTTTTGGGACTTGTTGCTAAATATATCGTCGTCTCGGCAAGCGGAATACGCGCTTCTGGCATACCGATTTTATGAACGGTGTCGAAGCAGGCATTTGCCAACAACATCGCATTGGGATTTGCCAATCCGATATCCTCCGAAGCCAAGATCATCAGACGGCGAGCGATAAATCGTGGTTCTTCGCCACCTGCCAACATACGAGCCAAATAGTAGATCGCTGCATTGGGATCGCTGCCACGCACAGACTTGATAAAGGCCGAGATAACGTCGTAGTGCTGTTCGCCATTTTTATCGTATAGCGCGATATTTTGTTGCAGACAATCGGTAACAGTCTGATCATTAATCACCAACGGATCATCAATTGCACCAGTAATGATGTCCAGAATATTGAGTAGCTTACGCGCATCGCCACCCGAAAAACGGAATAGCGCCGTGGTCTGCTCCACGCGAATATCTCGCTCGCGCAGTTCGATGTCCTGCGTGAGAGCGCGGTCGAGCAGAGTCTGCAACTCATTATCCTCCATAGCCTTCAAGACATAGACCTGACAGCGCGACAGCAGTGGTGAGATCACCTCGAACGAGGGGTTCTCGGTTGTAGCACCGATTAGTGTTACAATGCCTTGCTCAACTGCACCAAGCAGCGAATCCTGCTGGCTCTTGTTGAATCGATGAATCTCATCGATAAAAAGAAAGGGCGATGCCGAGTTGAAAAATTGCTGACGACGAGCTGAGTCGATCACCTCGCGCACATCTTTGACTCCCGAATTGATTGCCGAGAGTGTGAAGAATGGGCGTTCGAGTGATGCTGCCACTAATTTAGCCAGCGAAGTCTTGCCAACTCCCGGTGGTCCCCACAGAATGAACGACGGCACGTTGCCCGACTCCAAGAAGCGTCGGAACACACCGTTCTCGCCGACCAGATGACTCTGGCCGATATATTCATCGAGCGAGCGAGGTCGCAATCTTTCGGCTAATGGCGCAGACATTATCGAGAGGTTTTCTACTTTTTCTTCATTTTACGCAGGTTGCGGGCGGTATGGATTATCGCCGCCACAACCAACAGCGGAGTACTCCAAATCTCAAACCATTTTGCAGCCGGATTGAGCGTGTCGGTTGCGTAGCGGTAGATCATAAACGATCCCCACAACATCAAAAAGATAACCAGACAGATCAATACCGAGATGTAAATATGGCGTTCCTGTTCGCTCTTCATACTCATTGCTCTTAAATGTTGAATAAAGCCGAAAATGGACCCGTTATGTGGGCCACTTTCGGCTTTGTTCTAACTCTTCTATATTAGTTTTTGGGCTCAACCAACTGCAAGTACAACTCATCGAGCTGTGCGGGATCGATAGCCGAAGGACCATCGAGCATCACGTCGCGGCCAGCATTGTTCTTCGGGAATGCGATGTAGTCGCGGATCGACGAATCGCCACCGAACAACGAGCACAGACGGTCGAAACCGAATGCCAAACCACCGTGAGGAGGTGCACCAAACTTAAATGCATTCATCAAGAAGCCAAACTGCTCCTCGGCAGCCTCGGGAGTGAAACCGAGCGTGTCGAAGATCTGTGCCTGCAACTTGGGTGAGTGGATACGGATCGAACCGCCACCAATCTCGGTGCCGTTGCAAACGAAGTCGTAAGCATTGGCGCGTACGCGACCGGGATCGCTTACGAGGAACTCCTCGTCCTCGGGCTTGGGCGAGGTGAAGGGGTGGTGCATAGCGTAGAAACGCTGGGTCTCGTCGTCCCACTCGAACATCGGGAAATCGACAACCCACAGCGGAGCGAACTTCTTGGGATCGCGCAGACCCAGACGCTCGGCAACCTCCAAACGCAGTGCGCAGAGCTGTGTCAAAGCCTTGAACTTTGCACCGCACAGAATCAATACCAGATCGCCAACCTCGGCACCTGCCTTGTCGGCCATAGCCTTAACATCTTCGGGTGAGTAGAACTTATCAACCGACGACTTAACACCGCTCTCATCAACGCGAATCCATACCAGACCCTTCGCACCTACCTGCGGACGCTTGACGAAGTCGGTCAGTGAGTCGATCTGCTTGCGGGTGTAAGCGGCGCAACCCTTTGCTGCGAAACCTACGACATACTCTGCATCGTCAAATACGGGGAAGCCGTGTCCCTTGGCCAGATCGGTCAGGTCGGCGAACTCCATGCCGAAGCGCAGATCGGGTTTATCCGAGCCGTAACGCTCCATAGCCTCGATCCAGGGCATACGCTGGAATGGCTCCGTGAACTCGATATCGAGCACCTCTTTGAACATAAATTTAGCCCAACGCTCGAAGATCTCCAATACATCCTCCTGCTCAACGAACGACATCTCGCAGTCGATCTGGGTGAACTCGGGCTGACGATCGGCACGCAGGTCCTCATCGCGGAAGCAACGTACGATCTGGAAGTAGCGATCGTAACCTGCTACCATCAACAACTGCTTCAAGGTCTGGGGCGACTGGGGCAGAGCGTAGAACTGATTAGGGTTCATACGGCTCGGTACAACGAAGTCGCGTGCGCCTTCGGGAGTCGATTTGATCAGATACGGAGTCTCGATTTCGAGGAAGCCCTCCTTATCGAGGAATGTGCGGACAGCCTGTGCCATACGGTGGCGCAGGATCATTGCACGCTGCAGGGGAGGACGACGCAGGTCGAGGTAGCGGTAACGCATACGCAGGTCGTCGCCACCGTCCGAGTTCTCTTCGATGGTGAACGGAGGAGTCTGTGCAGCGTTGAGGATAGTGAGTTGCTCGGCAGCAACCTCGATGTCGCCCGTTGCCATTTTGGGATTCTTCGACTGACGCTCGATAACGCGACCCTTTACCTGAATAACATATTCGCGACCAAGCTGCGCTGCGGCTTCGCGAGTCTCTGCGGGAGAGTTCTCCTCGACAACAATCTGTGTGATACCATAGCGGTCGCGCAGGTCGATAAAGGTCATTGCACCCAAGTTGCGAACCTTCTGTACCCAGCCCGCCAGAGTTACTGTTTCATTGACGTTGCAGCTTCTCAAACAGCCGCAAGTGTGAGTTCTGTACATAGTTTTGTATTATCTGTTTTGTTTTGTATTCCTATTTGGTTATCAGTCTATGACTGATGCAACTGACAAAAATACAAAATTACTCCCAAAGCGCAATCGTTCTCGGCTAAAAAATAGCAATAAGAGCTCAAATAATTTTGAATCTTGAATTTTGAATCTCGAATTTATATACCTTTGTGCTAAATCAACCCCTAAAAACAGCCCGAAAATGAATAGTCCAGAGATTAAAATCACCCTTGCCGAGGATGAACAATTTATGCGACAGGCAATAAATGAGGCCCGTTTAGCGTTAGATAAGCAGGAGATACCTATCGGTGCGGTAGTCGTGTGTGGCGGACGAGTGATTGGTCGCGGTCATAACCTATCCGAGACGCTTGGCGATGCAACGGCACACGCCGAGATGCAGGCTCTGACGGCTGCCGCTTCATCGCTTGGTGGAAAGTATCTTCCGGAATGTACGCTCTATGTTACTGTTGAACCGTGTGTGATGTGCGCAGGGGCTTCGGCTTGGTGCCAAATCGGGCGTATTGTATGGGGTGCAGATGATCCGAAAAGAGGCTCTACACGCTTTACCCCTTCGCTTTTCCATCCTCGAACACAGATTGTGCGAGGTGTGTTAGCGACCGAATGTGAGGCTATGATGACCGAATTTTTCAAAAAACTGCGCCGCTGATTTTGGATGTATTTAGTTTTTTACTATTTTTGCCAAGATTATGCATCTTATTGCGTAATGATTAAGCAAATACGAATAAAAATCATTAATAACTACAAAAAACACAAAAGAACGATGAAAAAAGTATTTTTAGCTATTGTTGCGTTGTTTGCAATCGGTTCGATCTCGGCACAGACTGCTGAAGATGTTACTGCCAAGTTCAATGAGGCTGCTACTTTGCTGAATAGCAAGGACTATGCTGCTGCTGTTGCTGCTTTGAACGAGGTTGTTGCAATGAGCGCAGATGTAGAGGGTACCGAGTCGATCGCAGAGCAGGCACAGGGCTATATCCCCACTTGCTACTTCCAGGCAGGTTTGAAGCAGGCACAGACTCAACAGCTTGACGAGGCTCTGGTTAATTTCCAGAATGCAGTTGAGACCGCAGAGCTCTATTCGAATCCCAAGGTTATGCGCAATGCGAAGACTATGATCGCTCGCGTATATACTATGAAGGGTGGTTCGGCTTTCAACAACGGCGACTATGCTGCAGCAGCAGAGGTCTTCGCAAAGGGTTTTGAGGCAGATCCTAACAACACCAAATTGGGTCTGAACCTTGCAAAGAGCTACTATGAGTTGGGTAAGTTCGATGAGGCTGTTGCTGTTCACAAGTCGATCTTCGCACAGACTCTTCCCCGCTACGATGCTGACAAGGCACAGGCAAAGACCGATATGACTTACTACTTCACCAAGAACATCGCAGAGATGCAGCAGGCCGAGGATGTAGATAACGCTGCTATTTTGGCTCTGGTTGAGAAGTGGGTTGCTGCTGATGCTAACGATGCAACTGCTAACAAGATGCTTGTTTCGCAGCACCTGACTGCAAAGAACTACGATAAGGTTATCGAGATGGCAGAGGCTGTTGCTGCATTGCAGGTTGATGAGGCTGACAAGTCGGATGTTTACTATTCGCTCGGTATGGCTCACAATGCAAAGGAGCAGAAGGCAGAGGCTATTGCAGCTCTGAAGAAGGTTACCGCTGGTAACGCTGCTGCTGCTGCAAAGGCTGCTGTTGCAGAGTTGAGCAAGTAATTCTCGGATTACATATTAAGGCTATCAAGCCCGATCCCAAAGCAGGGGTCGGGCTTTTTATTTATTCATGATTCACGATTCACGATTCATGATTCACAATTCATGATTCACAATTCACAATTCACGATTCACAATTCACAATTCACGATTCACAATTCACAATTCACAATTCACAATTCACAATTCACAATTCACAATTCACAATTCACAATCTTTTCGCTTATAAATTGAACGTTGATAATTTTGTTTTTGAGGAAATCTTGAATTATGGATTCTCATCTTCGGTGGGTGGGACTCGGCTGAAAGCCGACTCGTCAATAATGACAAGCCAAGCAAAGCGCGCTCTTTCGTATCGTATTCTGAATTATAAATTATAATAAGTCAAAGCAAGATGAATAGTTTTGAATTTAGCTTTTGAATATTGATTAGCAAAAAAAACAACCGCGCCCGAATGGTCGAGCGCGGTTGCCAAAAGCGTGAATTATCGCAGTGCGGTTACTCTTCGGGATTCATTACAACCAGAGCCGAGTTGCCGCTATTGATGATCTTCGAAGCCAGAGCCTTGATCTGCTCGGCATTCATACCCTCAACAATCTCCTGATAGCCGGTGAACAGATCCGCACCATCAACGTGCAGGTTGTTCAGAGTGCCACTCCAAGCCGAATTGTTCTTGATGTTATCCAAGTGCTGCTTAACCATATACTCCTTAATGGTATTGATCTCGTCAACAGTGGGGCCCTCCTCGGCCATCTTCTTTAACTCATCCTTAACAACCTGGATCAGCTCTGCAGCCAGATCTTTGTTGGTGTCGAACTGAACGATGAAACGAACAGCTTCAACGGGGCGACGCGAGAAACCGCCACCGCAACCAACGCTATACGTTCCGCCGCGCTCCTCGCGAATCGAAGTGGTGTAGCGCTGACGCATAATCTGCTGCAAGAAGCTGAATGCGAGCTGATTGTCGAGCGATGTGGGAACGTCTGCGTTGAACGAGAGCGAGATGGTAGTCTTAGGCATCGACATCTTGGTTGCGAAGGTGTTGTCCACCTCGCCATTCCACCAACGTACGCCGTCATCCTTCCAAGTCTTGCGATCCTTCTTCTTCGACGATGCGGGCAGCGAGCCGATATACTTCTCAACCAGCGGCTTCAACGTTGCGGGATCGATATTACCTACGAAGGTGAAGGTAAAGTCAGCAGCGTTGCCATAGACGGTCTTGAACAGTTCGGGCATCTTCGCGAACTCGACCTTTTCTAACTCTGCCAGACCCATCATGCCACGACGCGGATTGCCGTTGTAGAGGGTCTTGTTATACTCCTTCTGGAAGGTGTACATCGGGTTGCTCTCAACGTTTTTGAGCTGGGTTGCGAGCATATCCATCAGCACGTTGAAGTCCTCCTCGCTCCAACGGGGTGCGTTGAAGTAGAGCCACATCAGCTGCAACTGGGTTTCGATATCCTTGGGTGAGCAGGTACCCGAGCCGGTAGCGGTGTAGTCGTCCATCGAGAACGAGAAACCAACATCTTTGCCTGCCAACTGCTTTTGCAGATCGGTAGCCTTGAACTTACCGATACCCGACTGCTCGATGGTCATATCAACCAACGAGGCGGTGTAGATATCCTCATTCGCCACGAGCGAAGCACCACCCAGAGCCTTTGCCGAGATGCGCAACTCGTCTGCCTTGAAATCGGTAGGCTTAACCACTACCTTAATGCCGTTCTTCAAAGTCCAAACCGTCGAGCCGAACTTATCGGTCGTGGTCTTTGCTACGGGCGAGCCCTTCAATACGGTGCCTTCGGGGATCAGCGGCTCCTTCACGACGTTATCCTCGTAGGGCTGCAACTCCTCGCCACGTACCTTATTCATAATAGCAAGCATCTGCTCGTTGGTCGGAACGGGTGCGTCGGCCTTCTCGGGAGCGGTAACGATCACTACGTTATCTTTCTGTTTGAAGAGTTCCTTTGCAATAGCGTTGAGCGAGTTCAGGTCGAGCATCGGTACGATCTGCTTAACAAGCTCGTACTCGGTCTCTGCCGACGGAATGGGCGAATTGGTGCGGAAAGCGTTCAGATACTTCCAAACCAGCTCACCATTGCGGCGGTCGTTACGGTTGTCGTAACCCTTCTCATTCGAGCGCAGTACCTCAGCACGCTCACGCTCCAACTCCGACATCGTGAAGCCGAAACGCTGTGCCTTCTCAACCTCGGCATAGAGAGCCTCGAATGCCTTTTCAGCCTCACCGTCGCGAGCAATGGCGATAGCCTGCATAACGTCCTGATAGTCGGTCAGCGCGCCATAGCCCGAACCAGCTGCGATGAACGGAGCATTGGGCTGCTGCGAAATGTCGGTCAGACGGTTGCTGAGCATCGAGCCGATCATCTCGATTGCCAGATTAGCCACGAATGCCTGAACCGTGTTGTTCATCTCCTTCGGAACGGGATCGTGCTTGATGAGCATCGTAATGCGGGTCGAGGTCATCTCGGGATCGGTTGCAACGCAAACCATAGGCTCGTCGTTACCTGCGATCTTGATCACCTGCTTGGGTTCGGGATTCTCCACTGCGGGAATATCCGACATCACCTTCTTGATCTTCTCGACCATCCAGTCGGCATCGAAATCACCAACTACGACTACGGCCTGCAAGTCGGGACGATACCAACGGTGGTAGAAATCCTTAATATCCTGATAGGTGAACGACTTCAAACCCTCGATCGAGCCGATGATGTTACGCTCGCCATACTTCGAGTAGTTGGTCATTACGGGGCGGGTCTTCTCGTTCAAACGCCAGTTAGCGTCGTTGCGCGTACGCAACTCCTCGATGATCACGCCACGCTCATTGTCGATCTCCTCGTGTTCGAGCGAGATGAAGTGCGACCAATCGTGCAGGATCAACAGACAGGTGTCGATGATACCCTCGCGATTCAGGGGCACGCTCGACATGTTGTAGCAGGTCTGCTCCTGTGCAGTGAATGCGTTGAGGTTAGCACCAAACTTCACACCCACCTTCTCCAAGTAGTTGATCAACATTTTGTCGGGCAGGTTCTTTGTGCCGTTGAAAGCCATATGTTCCAAGAAGTGGGCCAGACCCTGCTGGTTGTCCTCCTCCTGAATAGCACCTACGTGGTGCAGAATGTAGAACTCGGCCTGCTTTTCGGGCTTGGCATTGCTACGAACATAGTAGGTCATACCGTTGTCCAGCTTACCGGTTCTTACTGCGGTGTCGGCCGGAATGACCTGACCCACAGCAGTTGCTACGAACGCAACGATCGCAGCAGCGGTTAAGAACAGTCTTTTCATTGTTTTACAGTGTGTTAATTAATAATTTTGTTTAAGTTATTTGCTTATTCATTTTCCGGTTGGTCGGGGCGATATTCGATAATATCACCGGGCTGACAATCCAGTTCACGGCAAATGGCTTCGAGCGTCGTGAAACGAATTGCACGTGCCTTTCCGTTCTTCAAAATCGAGAGGTTTGCCTGCGTGATATCGACACGCTCCGACAACTCGCCGAGCGACATTTTGCGCTTGGCCATCATTACATCGAGGTTGATAATTAGCGCCATAGCGACCCCCCCCCTTCGGTTTTGTGGTGTGTATAATTCAAAATATCAATAGGTTAGATGGTTTATTTGTACTGTTTAGCTTTAATGTTATGATGCAAATATAATAATATTGATGTGATTATCAAAATAAATTTATCGAAAAACGATATTGTCTATTTATTGAATCTTCGGTCGTGATTTCCGACGCTGTGCGCGTGATTGCAGAGCACTGAATTTTTGCGCTGACCAGTAGAATTTTATCTGCGATTAAATGGACAAAATGAAATAAAATAGCTACATTTGCATAGCTTGATGCGAACGCAAAGAGATTGTGTGTGCATCGTTGTTAAAATGGTTTAGTGAAATAAATAATATTCCCTATATGAGAGAGATACGACAATGGTTTCGTCAATTGTTTGATGGCGCGCTTTGGAGAAAGATAGCGGGAGTGCTGTTGATTGCCGTTGCTTTCTATTTTGTGTCGGCACTTATTTTTATGGTGTTAGCCAATGGAATGGAGATTTCGGGTGAGTCCGAAGTCGAGAATATGACCGTATGGTGGAAAATTTACTACCTCTTCGTGGATGCCGGAAATCAGATCTCGATTGCAAAAGGACCGAGATTGGTAGGATTGATAGTCGGTACGCTCGGCTCAATCTTCCTTTCGGGCCTATTGATCTCGACAATCACCAATGCATTTGAACGTCAGTCGGATAAATGGCGCAATGGTTTCAGCTACTACAAATTGAAAGATCATATCGTCATCATTGGCTCGGATCAGATGGTGCAGGGTCTGGTCAATCAGTTGTGCGCAACGAGCGATAGCGATATTGTAGTAATGACCTCGACTGATGTCGAGACGATGCGAAATTCGCTTCGTGTAGTGTTGCCCGATAAGAAGAATCACGAACGTATCATTGTGAATTACGGACAGCGCGACTCGGAAAATTATCTCAACTTGATCAATATTGTACAGGCGAAGGAGGTCTATATTTTGGGCGATACAAGCGAGTTTGATGATATTGAAAGTTTCCACGACTCGATGAATGTTCAGTGCCTTACATTGATTGCGAAGTTGTGCAAAAAGGCTAACCGAAAGCAACAACTACCGTGCAACGTGCTGTTCGACTATAAAACTACATATCACCTATTTCAGTATGCCGATTTAAGTTCTGAAATTACCGACTACATTGACTTCCATCCATTTAATTTCTGCGATTTTTGGGCTCGCAAGGTGCTTGTTGCAGGATGCAGCAGAGAAATTATTGAGAGTGGGGTGGTAAATGAAATTCGATATAGCTCTTTGGACTATGTGCCAATCACCCAGCAAGATAGCGATCGTTTTGTCCATTTTGTCATTATCGGCATGTCTAAAATGGGTCAGGCAATGGCTTTGCAGGCTGCGCATATTGCCCACTTCCCGAACTATAAACGAAAGAAGACCAAGATCACCTTTATTGACCGTGATGGTAGGGTAGAGATGAACGAGTTTAAGCAGAAGTGTGGCGAACTGTTTAAGGTTTCGCGCTCGACATTTATCGATGCCGATGCGTGGTTGGAGGCCGTGGAGCGATGGTCGCAAGGCGACCCTGCAGTTGATCCTGAAAGGTACATAACCAACTACGGCATTGCCGATGAGTATCGACATCTGGTGAGCGAATCCGACTCGGATAAAGAGTTTATTGACGTTGAGTGGGAATTTATCAAGGGCGATGACCATAATCCGATCGTGCAACGCCTGCTCAAAGAGTATGTCGAAGATAACAATGCAATCGTAACGGTTGCTGTATGTCTGAATATCGGCCATATCTCGCTACGCTCGGCAATGCATCTGCCAAAGGCATATTACGAGAAGAATATTCCGATACTTGTTCAGCAACGCAAGAGCTCGACAATGGTTGCAATGCTGAATGGAGTCGGCCTTGATGCAGCCGACCGAGATAAATTGCTGTATAAGAATATCACTCCGTTTGGAATGGTCGGCGACTGTTATGATCTTCATTTGGCATCGTCGATTGAGATCTGTAAGCGCATAGCGGCAACCTATGACCATTACTTCAAATATGGTAATCTCCCCTCTTGCATCAATTCGGCTGATGCCGACAAATTGTGGCATAGTACCAGAATGACGAAAAAGTGGTCTAATATCTTCGCGGCTGCGTCAATCCCGACCAAATTGCGCTGTATCGGTATTAATTGGGATATCAATACCCCTTGCCCATTGAAAGAGATGACCGAAGATCAGGTGGCACTGCTTGCCGAGATTGAACATAACCGTTGGAATATCGAGGAGCTGCTGCTCGGTTATCGTCCCGTAAAGTGCGCAGAGGACCAAGAGATAGATGCCGATCGTTCAAGAAAGAAGTATTGGAAAGAGCGCTTTATTCATTATGATATCAGACCATTCGATGGCCTTAAAGAGGACAACACCGGCCGCAAAGCAAGTGTCTATGACAAAGTTATTGTAAGATCCTTACCGTTAATATTGAAAAACTTATAATACGAATTGAGATATGTTACACTTAAAAGAAGTTTCAGAGAGTTATGAATTAACCGAAGCAAAAGTCCAAGAGCAGGGGAAGACAGAGATTAATAAATTCTATTTCTTTGCCTATGTGGCAATTGTTATCATATTGATAGGGTTTATACTTGTTTGTGATCAATCTGTCAGTGGATGGTTGTTCGCTATATTTTTTGCTACGAATGTGGTAATATTGTCGATTGCATTTATGATGTTCCGCATAGCGTTGGAGTGCATAAGACATAGAAACGAAGAGGCGAAAACAATTGCTGACTCTAATCGAAAATTACAGGAATCGATTATTAACTACGAAATTAATCTTGCCGTAGATACCATCAAGGAGGCGCGCAAAGATAGCCAAGTGAACAATGCGCCGACCTCTTCTCAAAAGAGTAAATAATTTATGACATCCCAACAGATCATAGAGGCATTGATTGCTCGGGATGAGCAGACGACGCAACAGTTCTTTTTTAAGGACTGTCGTCCGCTGTTTTTGAGTATCATTCGCTATGTGTTCTCTTATGAGGTTGATTATGATGAGTTTGTGAATGAATTCTACATCTACCTAATGGAGAATGATGCCTATCGTCTGCGTCAATACCAGGGTCGCAGTACGATCTATCAATGGATGAAGGTTGTCGCAATCCGCTATTTTATAGCCAAGCGAGATAGTATGATAGATATGGCACCGAAAAACTCTCTTTCAGACAGTGTTGTACAGCGAGAGAGGGTTGATGTCGAGAGGAGTATGATGGCAAAAATGGATGTTGAATATCTGCTTTCCCGTATGCCGAATCGACGATATGCCTATGTCATAAGAAGATTGGTTTTGCAAGAGGCTGATCCGATGGTCGTAGCCCAAGAGCTTGAGACCAATGTGGATAATTTGTATAACATTAAGAAACGTGCAATCGCGGCATTGACCGAGGTGGCACTTAAAGAGGTTGAGAAATATGAAAAAGGAGTCATTAAATAACATTTCGGCAGAGGTGCTGGCGGCATATCTTGATGGTAATGCCACTATGCAGGAGGGTAGTGAGATCCTCGATGCGCTTTGTGTGGATGCTGAATTGAGAGAACTGATGCATATTTCTCAATCGGTTGATCGCGAGTTGAGTCTGTTTGCTACGGATATTGATTATATCCCTATGACGGCAATGGCTGCCTCGTGCGACGAGGGGTGTTATTGCAGTCTGGAGTGCGAGAAATATATCCTTCGCCGACTTAATATCGAATTTGATGAGCAACAGCTCTATGTTAATGCGATCCAAAATGGCTGGCAAAAGGAGAGTGGTACGGCGCTTCATAATGTAGGTCGCCATTTGGAGAGTAAAGGTTTGGTCGTAACACGTCAATATAAGGCAACAATGGCCGATATTGCCACAGCTCTTAATTCGGGCGATAATGTGATTGTGGCAGTCGATGGTGGCGAGTTGTTGGGTGATCGAATGGCCGAAATCAAAGAGGATATTTTGGTCGGACAGATACCTGATCATACGGTTGTCGTATTGTCATACGATACAGAGAAAAATATCGTAACCGTCTATGATCCAAATTCTTCGAGTGCTGAAGATGTATATTCTGTTGAGCAATTCAAGGATGCTTGGAACGATTCGAAGAACTATTTGGTCGTTGTCAGCTCGAAAGCCATTGAGGAGTATATTCCGCGTCCGCTCGACCTTTCGGATGTCGAATTGACTCCCGATTTGGTCGAATTGCGTGAGGCTATTGCCGAGAATGCACATGAGGTATGGGCGGCGAATCGCTATGCCGAGGGCTGGCGCTATGGCTTGCAACGCGATGATGTCCAAAAGCTGCATCCCGATATGATCCCATACTCCAAACTCCCCGAAGGCGAGAAGGATTACGACCGCGAAATGGCAATGAAAACCATCAAACTCCTCAAAAAACTCGGCTACGATCTAATTAAACGATAAAATTGGGACGCTATGAAATATGATGTATTTATAAGTTATTCACGTGAAGATTTATCTCTTGTAGAGCCTTTGGTCAAAGATATAGAGAAGAGAGCGGGCGTGAAATGCTGGATTTATTGGAGCGCATGGAGTATTATTTGGAATAAAAATTGACGTTACTGATAGATTTGAGTATCGAGATTGTTCTATAATAGAAACTTTTAGACAAACAGAGAACAATGAAAAAGAGTTATGTACCGCAGCCGATGGATACAAGTGATGTCCAGTTGCCGGCAGAGTTAAATGTATTGATAGAGCAGATGGCGAAGAATGTTCACGAGGTGTGGGCGCAGAGCCGTATTGAGCAGGGTTGGGTCTATGGTGAGGAGCGTAGCGATGCTTTGAAACAGCATCCCTGCCTGATCCCTTACGAGGAACTGCCAGAAGTCGAGAAGGCATACGATCGCGATACCGCTCTTGGTACGTTGAAGTTGATAAGCAAATTGGGCTTCAAAATTTCGAAAGAGTAGCGAAGTGCGCAATTGCTCAATGAAAGATCCGTCAAATCCATAGGAGTTTGGCGGATTTTTTATTGTGGTGATAGAAAATGCTCTCCAATACTCTCTTTATAAGAAAACGAATCAAGAAATAACCAATAAATGCAATAATGTTGATCGCAACTTCACTTTTGATTCTTGTCTATATGATTATGGGCAAGGATGTCAGCACACTTTTGAAACGAGTTAAAAATGTTGATTGGCGAGGCGAAATCTATCGCTTAATGGATAAACTTCGCCCTTGGGCTATCAAAGCCGGCCGCGTAGCGACTCGTCCTCTTTTGCAGTTCTACTATGTAATGGCCGACGAACACACCTCGCTGCTCGATCGCTTATTGATCTACGCTGCAATTATTTACACGATTCTTCCGATGGACTTTATTCCGAGGATCGCCAATAAGTTCTTGGGCATTTTGGATGATGGCGTGGCCATGCTCTACGTCTATAAGAAAATTAAGGATAAAATTACCCCCGAAATCAACTCCAAAGTTGAGGATACTCTCAACGAGTGGTTTGGTGTGGAGTATGAATTGATTGAAGATTAATAATTAGTAACGGTTTAATAGGAATGAAACGACTGACTCAAATTTTTCAGGCGCTGCTGGCTGTTGTAGCATTGATATTTACAACGCTCATTGCCACAGGTCGCCTTGCGTGGCGTACTATCCGTAATTGGTGGAGGAGCCGCTCAAAAAGCGTTCGCGAATCAATAAGTACGCTACTGTGGATCATCTCTTTGATTATAATTTGTAATGTGGCTAAATCTTATTACGATGATGCATTTGGCCGAGATTATTGGGATAGGGAGCTATCAGAGCAGATCTCTCTGCACTCGTTTGCAGATGATAAGTGGCGAGTCTATGATCAATGTGCGGAGAAATATACAACCGACAAAGTGAATTGGGTATCGCTGGCAGCCAATGGAGATTCATTGGCGGTATATGCTCTTCCGAATAAGCGAGGATATATCAATGTAAAGACGGGGCAGATTGTCATTGATGCAGAGGATAACGACTATCAAAAGGCGTGGGTCTTCTCCAATGGTTTGGCGGCTGTGATGCAAAATGGTAAGATTGGATTTATCAATGCGCAGAATGAGATTGTGATACCGTTCCAATTTGACTATGTCGATCAATCGCGCAAGAGCGATTTCGGTTATATCTTCTATGATGACTACTGCAAGATGATCGATGCGGATGGTCAAGTGGGATTGATTGATCGCAAAGGTAATTGGATGGTTAGGCCTATGTACGACGAAATTTTGACACCTTGCACGAATGGATATAGGGTAGTGATCAAAGAGGGTAAATATGGACTGCTTGATGCGACGTGTAGAGAGATCTATGCGCCAGAGTATTGCTGCATTAGTGTAGTCGCTGATGGAATTGTGCTGACCAAAGATGGACGTATGTGGCAGACTGACTTTGAGGGACATATCGTACAGCCGTTTATGTTTGAGGAGAGCTACTATCTACACTATCCGATTGGTTATGATGAGTGTGGCGATATCTTGTATGCCTTTGCCGATTATGCAAAATATGAGGTGCATAATTGCTATGGTATAATGAATCGTATAACGGGCGAACCTATTACTCGTGCAATCTATTCGGATATCAATATGCTGTCCAAAGAGTTGTTTGAGGTGCAGAGATGCGACAGCTATGATTGGCACTTGCTCGACACTAAAGGTAATGCGGTTTCAAGAAAATAGATTTACAACACTAATACTATTAAATAGCCTGATTAAGATCTTTGACATCCAATCTCAAACTAAAAATAATCTGGCATAATTTTGGGAATATAATGATAGAAACTTATCAATTCCCACTATGAAACAGAATAGTAAAAAGCACTTAACAGCCGAGAATGGCCGCCCCATTGCCGACAATCAGAACACGCAGACCGCAGGCGTGCGAGGTCCTGTAGCACTTCAAGACCCGTGGCTAACCGAAAAGTTAGCTCACTTTGACCGCGAGGTGATCCCTGAAAGACGTATGCACGCCAAAGGCTCGGGGGCCTACGGAACATTCACCGTTACGCACGATATCACCGCCTACACCCGCGCCTCAATCTTTGCCGAGGTAGGCAAGAAGACCGACTGCTTTGTCCGCTTCTCGACCGTGGCGGGCGAGCGTGGTGCTGCCGATGCGGAGCGCGATATTCGTGGCTTTGCGATGAAATTCTACACCGATACCGGCAACTGGGATTTGGTGGGCAACAATACGCCCGTTTTCTTCCTGCGTGACCCGCTGAAATTCCCCGATCTCAACCACGCCATTAAGCGCGATCCTCGTTCGGGTATGCGCTCGGCAAACAGCAATTGGGACTTCTGGACTCTGCTCCCCGAGGCGTTGCACCAAGTCACTATTACGATGTCGCCACGCGGTATTCCCTACTCATTCCGTCATATGCACGGCTTTGGTAGCCACACGTATAGCTTTATCAATGCCGACAACCGTCGCACGTGGGTAAAGTTTCACCTACGCACCTTGCAGGGTATCAAGAATATGACCGACGCAGAGGCAGAGGCTGTGATTGCGAAGGACAGAGAGTCGCATCAGCGAGATTTGTTCGAGGCTATCGAGCGTGGCGACTATCCTCGTTGGCTGATGCAGGTGCAGCTGATGAGCGAGGAGCAAGCGAAAGAGTATCATCTCAATCCGTTCGACCTTACGAAGGTGTGGTATCACGGCGATTTCCCGTTGCATGATGTTGGTATTTTAGAGCTTAACCGCAACCCCGAGAACTTTTTTGCCGAGACCGAGCAAGCGGCGTTCAACCCAATGAATATCATTGACGGCATCGGCTTCTCGCCCGATAAGATGTTGCAGGGACGATTGTTCTCATATGGCGATGCGCAACGCTACCGCTTGGGCGTAAATCACCACCTGATACCAGTAAATAAGCCTCGTTGCCCATATCACTCATACCACCGCGACGGACAGATGCGAACAGACGACAACGCAGGTCGCACGATAGGCTACGAGCCAAATAGCTATGGCGAATGGCACGACCAATCGCACCTGAAAGAGCCACCTTTGTCTGTCGTGGGTGAGGTCTATAATTACGACGAACGCGAACTCGACAGCGACTACTTCACACAACCAGGCAAGCTATGGCGACTGATGTCGGCAGAAGACCAACGAGCCACCTGCGAGAATACGGCTCGCGCTATGGGCGATGCGGAGATATTCATCAAGCAACGCCATATCCGCAACTGCCACCGTGCCGACCCCTCGTATGGTGAGGGTGTGGCCAAGGCCTTGGATCTCTCCCTCTCGGAAGCCCTGACTGCCGAAGACCCTGCGCACCCATCGTGGGATTTGAGATAGCATAAAAGCGATGGCGACTGCTCAATATCGAGTAGTCGCCATTTGCACACTTTCAGTTGCATTAAAACACCCTAAAGGGTATATAGTACAAAAAGAAAAACGCTGTATTTCAACAAAATACAACGTTTTGACTAATTTGTCGTTTTTTCAAGTGGTGCCACCAGGAATCGAACCGGGGACACAAGGATTTTCAGTCCTTTGCTCTACCAACTGAGCTATGGCACCATCATCGCTTTGATTGGTTTCCCTCTCATTGCGGGTGCAAAGGTAAGCAAAATTTCTGAACACGCAAATTTTTATACCAATTTTTACACTTTTTTATTTATTCAAATCGCTATATGCCTATGCATCAAAACGATAAAATTTTGATATTTTTGTTACAGAGAGCAATAAATTGCAACAAAATCCGATTTATTTTCGTAGATTTGTACGATGCGAACAACAAAAACAATCAAAAACAGAATAAAACTATGAGAAATTTTGTGATTCTTCTTTGTGCTGTGCTGGCGATTTCGTGCTGTGGCTCGGCGGACAAGTCTGCGAATGTTGAGGCTGCGCCTGCTCCTGCAACTGCGGTAATTTATGGTGATACTATCGTTTTGACCCAGCCTGATCTGGCAGCGGGTAAGACCATTAATGAGGCGTTGGCTGAACGCGCATCATCGCGTGAATATTCAACCGAGCCGTTGTCGCTCGAAGAGTTGAGCGGTGTTATGTGGGCTGCTGCGGGTGTAAATCGCTCGAATGGCCACCTGACAGCGCCGTCGGCTTTGGCACTCTATCCCGTTTCGGTCTATGCATTTACAGCCGAGGGAGTGTTCCGTTATAACTCGGAGTTGCACGTATTGGTGCGCGAGGTCGAGGGCGATCATCGCGAGTTGAGCGCAGCGCAGGACTTCGCTTATACGGCTCCGTTGAATCTGGTTTATGTAGCTGATTTGAGCAAATTTGACGGTAGGGGTATTGATCGCACAAAAGCCGAATTTCTGGCAGGTCAGGATGCTGCTGGTTATGCCGAGAATGTCAATCTCTATGCTGCCGGCAATGGTTTGAAAGCTATTACCCGTGGTAGCTTGAAGAGTGCAGAGGTGTTGAGTCTGCTCTCGCTCGATCCGAAGCAGTACGCCATTGTATTGGCGCAGACGGTGGGTAAGTAATCGTTCGCGTGTTGAAAACAATCGAGCCGATCTCGCAATGGAGGTCGGCTCGGGTTATTTTGTACATATATTATAAAATTCGCCGAATTTTGGCTATTTTTGTGGCTTAATTATAACGAACAAATGCTCAAAGGACTAACGTTGCGACATACGCAGGCGATCGATCTGCCCGCGATTATGGCTATTGTGGCCGATGCGCAGGCCGATTTTCGCGCACGCGGAATCGACCAATGGCAAAATGGCTACCCGAATGAACAAGCCATACGCCACGATATTGCACGTGGCGAGAGCTATGTGGTAACTCGTGGCGAACAGGTGGTAGCAACGGCTATGATAACCTTTGCACCCGATCCCAACTACTCGATTGTATATGGTGGCGAGTGGTTGCTCAAAGAGTCATCTCACTATGCTACGATTCACCGTATTGCTGTCAGTATAGCCGAGCGTGGGGCGGGAATTGCCGATTTCATTGTGCGCAAAGTGGAGCAGATGTGTCGCCGTCGTGGTGCCGATAGTCTGCGAATCGATACTCACCGCGATAATCGTGCGATGCAGCGTGTGGCCGAGAAAAATGGGATGACACTCTGCGGTATCATTCACCTCGCCGATGGGGCCGAGCGTTTGGCATACGAGAAGATTATGAATAACAAACCCAATATTCGTGCGGTCTTTTTCGATATTGACGGCACACTTGTAAGTTTCAATACTCACCGCGTGAGCGATGCGACGGTTGAAGCGTTGGCCGAGTTGCGCCGACGCGGTATCAAAGTGATCCTCGCAACAGGTCGTCTG
>JAFPAT010000005.1 GCA_017425655.1 Rikenellaceae bacterium
CCACCACTCGGCAATGTATTGAAGTTTAGGCTCATAGCTTGCCAAAATCTCGATCTTCTTACCCTCGGCATAGAGTGCGTTGCGCACTGCGGCATACTGTGCAGCGATATTCTGCTCGTAGGGGACCTTCTCGTCGGTCGCCTTCTGCATATCCTGCGCACCACGCACCAGAGCCTCGATGTCGATACCTGCAGCAGCCAGCGGCAACAGACCTACGGGGGTCAGCACCGAGAAGCGACCGCCTACATCGTCGGGAATAACGAAGGTCTGGTAGCCCTCCTGTGTAGCGAGGGTTTTGAGTGCGCCGCGAGCCTTGTCCGTTACGGCTACGATGCGCTCGGCTGCCTCGGCCTTGCCATAGCGACGCTCCAACTCGGCCTTCAAAATGCGGAATGCAATAGCGGGCTCGGTTGTGGTACCCGACTTCGAGATAACGACTACGGCCAGCTCGCGATCCTTAACGGCGTCAAGCAGTTCATAAGTGTAGTCCTCGCTGATGTTCTGACCTGCGAAGAGCACGATAGGATCTTTGCGGTCGCGTTTGAGCAGCGAGAAAGAGTTGCTCATAGCCTCCAAAACGGCCTTTGCGCCCAAATACGAGCCACCGATACCGATGCAGACGATCACTTCGGCCTTCGAGCGAAGTTTATCGGCCGAAGATTTGATTGTAGCAAGCTGCTCGGCATCGATCGACTGCGGGAGTGCTACCCAACCCAAAAAGTCGTTGCCTGCACCCTCGCCACTTGCTAACAGGGCGTTCGAAGCCTCGGCTGCGGCACGCAGCTCGGCGCTAACCGTAACGGCAGCCTTCGAGGTGTCTAATTTGATGAAATTCATTGTTTTATATAAGTTTTGTTGTTAATATTTTCATTGCAGCACGAGCCTTAACCTTGCGGTAAAGAATGTCATAAACCATATCGGCAATGGGCATTTCGACACCGAAACGGCTATTGACGTGGCGGATACACTCCGAGGCGAAATATCCCTCGGCAACCATTCCGAGTTGCAGATGCGCCGCAGCGACCGAGTGGCCACGACCGATCATCATACCGAAGCGACGATTTCGCGAAAAGAGCGAATAACCCGTAACTAACAGGTCGCCCAGATAGGCCGAGGCGCGTGTCTGTCGCTCGGAGGGGTAGGTTTCGGTAACGAAACGCTCCATCTCAATCGAGCAGTTGGCCAAAAGTACAGCGATGAAGTTGTCGCCATAGCCCAAACCTGCGGCGATACCAACCGCGATAGCGTAAATATTTTTCAGTACCGTAGCATATTCGATGCCGTAGATATCGGTCGAAGAGACGGTACGGATATATTTGGTCGAGAACTTCGCACGCAGCACCTCCGAATTGTCGGGATCGGTGCAGACAACGGTCAGATACGAGAGGTGTTCGAGTGCAACCTCCTCGGCGTGGCAGGGACCCGTAACGATGCCGATATGGCTGAACGGAATATCATAGAAGCGGTTCATATACTCCGCTACGGTCAGATATTCTTCGGGAATGATACCCTTGATTGCCGATACGATGAACTTATCGGTGAGCGATTCGGTGAGCGGTTCGAGTGTCTTTTTGAGGAATGCCGAAGGGGTTGCAAGGATGATGATGTCGGACTCACGAACAACGTGATTGATATCGTCGCTGACATCGATGCGTGCAATGTCGAGTTCGGCATCGCTCAAATATTTCGGATTGTGCTCATCATTGATCACTCCCTCGGCTACGGCGGGGTTGGTGATGAGCCAACTGACACGCTTTTCGTTCTCGCAGAGAATCTTTATAATGGCAGTCGCCCAACTACCGTAACCGACGACGGCGCATCGAGCGTTTCTATCTAATTTCAAACTCATTACGTGTTAGGAATAAATGTGCTACAAATTTAGAAAAAATTGCGCGAACTATGGCAATAATTCGCTGACTTTTTTCTACCTTTGCGAGGTATAATCGAATATTCAAATAAAAAAACTATAAAGTCGTGAAAAAGATTAAAAGTGCACTGATCTCGGTCTTCTACAAAGACGGATTGGATGAAATAGTTAAGACGCTCGCTGCCGGTGGCGTTAAATTGTATTCGACGGGTGGTACGCTGTCGTTCATCGAGTCGCTCGGTTTGGAGGCTACCGCTGTTGAGGATCTGACGGGCTATCCCTCGATCTTGGGCGGTCGCGTTAAGACCTTGCACCCCAGCGTGTTCGGTGGTATTCTGGGTCGCCGCGACAACGAGGGCGACCGCGAGCAGATGGCAAAGTATGCTATCCCCGAGATTGACCTGGTGATCGTTGACCTCTATCCCTTCGAGCAGACCGTTGCAAGCGGTGCCGAGGAGCAGGCAATTATCGAGAAGATCGACATCGGCGGTATCTCGCTGATCCGCGCTGCGGCAAAGAACTTTAAGGATACCGTTATCGTTCCTTCGGTTGAGCAGTATGGCGAGTTGCTCGCACTGTTGAAGGAGCAGGATTGCTCGACCACCATCGAGCAGCGTCGTCGCTTTGCGGCATTGGCTTTCAGCGTCAGCTCGCACTACGATAGCGCAATTTTCAACTACTTCAACCGTAAGGAGCAGATTGATGCTCTGCGTTTGACCAGCAACGGCGGTATGTCGTTGCGTTACGGTGAGAACCCCCACCAGCAGGCTGCATTCTATGGCGATGTGGAGAAGGTATTCACCAAGTTGCACGGTAAGGACATCTCGTACAACAACCTTCTGGATATCGAGGCTGCGCTGGGTCTGATCTGCGAGTTCTGGGAGGGTGAGCCTACCTTCGCAATCTTGAAGCACAACAACGCTTGCGGCGTGGCTACTCGCGCGACACTGTGCGAGGCTTATGAGGCTGCGTTGGCTTGCGACCCCGTATCGGCTTTCGGTGGTGTGCTGATCTGCAACCGCAAGGTTGATGTTGCTACTGCCGAGAAGATCAACTCGCTCTTCTGCGAGGTGCTGTTGGCTCCCTCGTTCGAGGAGGAGGCGTTGGAGATCCTGAAGAGCAAGAAGAACCGTATTCTGCTCGATTTGAAGTCGGTAGAGCGTCCCTCGATGATGTATCGCTCGGTATTGAACGGCGTAGCAGTTCAGCAGCGCGACGATAAGGTCGGCGGTGTTGATAGCGCAGTGGAGCAGAAGACCGAGAAGGGCGTATCGGAGGAGCAGATGAAGGATCTGATCTTCGCAAACAAGATCGTTAAGCACTCGAAGTCGAACGCTATCGTGTTGGCAAAGGGCGCGCAGCTCTACGCAAGCGGTATCGGTCAGACCTCGCGTGTGGATTCGTTGCGTCAGGCTATCGAGAAGGCAAAGTCGTTCGGCTTCGATCTGAACGGTGCGGTGCTGGCAAGCGATGCATTCTTCCCCTTTGCTGACTGCGTTGAGATCGCTCACAACGAGGGTATCGATGCTGTAATTCAGCCCGGTGGCTCGGTACGCGACCAGGAGAGCATCGACTACTGCAATGCTAATGGTGTTGCGATGTTGTTCACCGGTCTGCGCCACTTCAAGCACTAATCTTGCGCTACTTGAAGGTACTTAAATGAGTTAAGAAACAAGAAAAAAAAGAGATAAAAATGGGACTTTTTTCATTGACACAGGAGTTGGCGATGGACCTCGGTACGGCCAATACTCTGATCATCCACAATGGCAAAGTCGTAGTCGATGAGCCCTCGATCGTAGCGATCGATGTCCGCACCCAGAAGGTTGTAGCGGTGGGTATGCAGGCGAAGATGATGCACGAACGTACCAACCCCAATATCCGTACAATCCGTCCGTTGAAGGATGGTGTGATTGCCGATTTTACCGCAGCCGAGATGCTGATTCGCGGTCTGGTCAATAAGGTGAAGACCAATGGCCACCTCTTCTCGCCCTCGCTCAAAATGGTTATCGGTATCCCGTCGGGTTCGACCAATGTCGAGATCCGTGCGGTACGCGACTCGGCTGACCGTGCAGGCGGCCGTGAGGTATATATGATTTTTGAGCCTATGGCCGCTGCGCTGGGTGCAGGCCTTGATGTTGAGGCTCCGATGGGTAATATGGTTATTGACATCGGTGGCGGTACCTCGGAGATCGCTTGTATCTCGTTGGGTGGTCTGGTTCATTCGGAGAGTATCAATGTTGCGGGCGACGTATTTACCTCTGATATTCAGACCTACGTGCGTCAGCAGCACAATATCCGTATCGGTGAGCGTACCGCAGAGCAGATTAAGTGCGCAATCGGTGCCGCAGTGTCGGAGTTGGACGAGGAGCCCGAACCGTTCGAGATCACAGGTCCCAACCTGCTGACGGCTCTGCCCCAGACGGTAACGCTGACCTATCAGGAGATCGCATTCGCATTGGAGAAGTCGCTCGTGAAGCTCGATGCCGCGCTGATGAAGGTGCTCGAAGAGATGCCGCCCGAGTTGTATAGCGACGTTGTGAAGAACGGTATCTACCTGACGGGTGGTGGTGCGTTGATCAAGGGTCTGGCAAAGCGTCTGAATGCAAAGACCAACCTTCCGTTCATCGTTGCTGACGATCCTCTGCGTGCTGTTGTACGTGGTACGGGTATCGCGTTGAAGAATGTGAATCGTTTCTCGTTCCTGATGCGATAAATCGGAACGCGAATTTGTAAAGAATTGAGAGGCAGGTGCATAGTCGATATGCGCCTGTCTTGGGTTAAATAAGCTGTTGAAATCGAAACAGATTGAGAGATGTTAAAGCTCGTTGAGTTTATCAAGAAAGTCTATCTGCCGTTGCTGTTTGTGGTGTTGGAGATTGTGGCAATTCACTACTACGCCCACTCGAACAGCTACGCCGAGGCGCGCCTGCTTTCGACCTCGAATAGCATCGTGGGTGGCGTGTATGGCTCGATTTCGGGTGTGAGCGAATACTTCGGTTTGCGCAAGCGTAACCGTGTGCTGCTGGATGAGATGGCGGCTTTGCAGAACGAATTGACTCGCTATCGCGAGAGCGAGGTCTATAAGGAGTTGGACTCGTTGGGCGCGGAGGTGGAGACCAAATTCAGCTATATGACTGCCCGCGTGGTACGCAATACGGTCAATCGTCAGCATAACTATCTGACACTGAACAAGGGTCAGCGCGATGGCGTTGAGGCCGATATGGCTGTTATTACGCCCGATGGCGCGATGGTGGGTTACGTGGTGAGCTGCTCGGAGCGTTACGCTGTGGCAATTTCGATCCTCAATACCAACTTCAATGCCAGCGGTAAGTTGGCAGGCGATGGACATTCGGGCTCGATCTATTGGGACGGCTTCGATGTGCATCGCGTGAAGATGCACGAGCTGTCGAAATATGCCCCCGTTGAGGTGGGCGACACGATCGTCTCGACGGGTTACTCGCACTTCTTCCCCGAAGATATTACGATCGGCTACATCGAACATTTGGAGGTCGATGAGCCCACCTCGTCATTCAAGGTAGAGCTGCGATTGGCAGCCGATATGACCCGACTGAATGATGTGGTGCTGATCAAAAATTTCGATATTTATGAGCTGACGGCGTTGGAGGCCGAGGCCAACTCGCTGTTCAGAAATTGATTTTAAGAGAATCCGAAAGCCTATGATGCGTAAAATTATAGAGTATGCGCTGCTGTTCGTGGTGTTGGTGCTGTTGCAGATCTTTCTGTTCAGCAACCTCGAATTGAGCGTCTATCTCAATCCGCTGATTTACATTGCATTTATAATACTTCTGCCCATCGAGACGATGCCGGTGTTGGTGCTGGGTCTGGGTCTATTGACGGGTGTGGTGATGGATGTCGCAACGGGCGCGGCGGGTCTGAATACCCTCGCAACGCTGCCCGTAGCCTTCTTGCGTGGCGGTCTGTTGCGACTGACCTGCTCGAAGGATAGCGTTACGGATGGCGGTGTGCCCTCGGTCTATCGTCTGGGAGTGTTGGGTTTTGTTCGCTATGTCGTGGCGGCGGTGATTATGCATTCGCTGATCTACTTTACGATGGAGTGCGCTACATTCGACTATTTCCACCTGACACTGTTGCGTGTGGTGGTGAGTGGTGCGGTTACGGTAGCAATCGTCTATTTTGCATCGAAAATCTTTAACTCGCAAGTGGCGCGCGTATTATGAGCGGAAAGAGAGAGGATGGCTTCGTGAGAATGAGAACGCTCCAATTTATCGTGTTGCTGATTGTCGGCACGATATTGGGTCGTCTATTCTATATCCAGCTGGTCGATGACCGCTATAAGGATATGGCCGATAACAACGCTCTGCGCCACGTGGTGCAGTATCCGCCACGAGGTGAGGTGCGCGACCGCAATGGCGAGTTCATCGTGCAGAGTCGCGAGGCGTACGACTTGATGGTTATCGCCCGCGAAATCCCGAAGGAGGGCTTCGATACGATGCGTATGTGTCGTGTGTTGGGTATGGAGAAGGCGGAGCTCGTCAAGCAGCTGACCAGAGCCAAGAGCCGTTCGCGTGTGCCGATGATGATTACCAACCAGCTCTCGAAGGAGGTTAAGCTGCGTTTCGATGAGTGCAATTTCAGAGGTTTCTATACGGTCTATCGTACGATTCGCTCCTATCCGCGCCGTATTGGTGGCAATTTGATGGGCTACGTGGGTGAGATCAATGCCGATCAGTTGCGCAAGCGTCCCGAATATCGTGCGGGCGACTATATCGGCATCAGTGGCTTGGAGTCGGCCTACGAGGAGGTGCTGCGCGGAAAGAAGGGCGTGAAGGTCAATGAGATCGACGCGCACGGCGTGATTAAGGG
>JAFPAT010000006.1 GCA_017425655.1 Rikenellaceae bacterium
GCAGCCTTGAAATCCTCCCACGAATCGTAAACGTAGTAACCCAGACCACCCTGCATAAAGCCGTTCTTGGTGTTGTTGTGCTCGAACTGCAAACCAGCGATGATGTTGTGCTTACCGGTAGTGTAAGCGATCTCGTCGGTGATTACAGTGGTTGTAACGTCGCGCAAGTTACCATAGGTGAAGGGGTCGGGACCGAACGAAGTCAGAAGAGCCTTGGTGCCGTCCTCGAGGTTCTGCAGAATATCAACGGTGGGGAAGTTATCACCTACGAAGCTACGGGGCTCGTACTGCTTCGAGTAGGTACCACGCAGAGTGTTGGTCAGACGACCATCCAAGAAACGCGAGTTCAACTCAGCAGCGAACGAAGTAAAGTTCTGCTCCTGGAAGTAACGCGAGCTCTCGAAGTAGATAGCGTACTGCGAAGTACGACCGTAGTTGTTACGGTTGTAGGGGTTGGGGTTCAGCGGGTTAACCGACGACGAAGGATTCGACGAATACTTGTTGCGGGTAGTGCTGAAACGAACGTTTGCGCTGTGGTTCTTGTTGATGTTCCAGTCGAGGCGAGCAACCAACTTCCAGTCGGGAGTGCTCAACGAGTAACCCTGGTAGCGACCCGGATCGTAACCGAACTTCTCCTTCAAGAACTTCTTCATATCCTCCATCTGTGCAACGGTAGGACGGTTATAGGTAGTACCGTTACCCCAAGCGGTGTTCTCATCGGGGCGAGCCTGACGAGTCGAACCGGGAGTCTCATCCATATCGTACTCGAAGTTAGCGAAGAAGAACAACTTGTCCTTAACGATAGGACCACCTACGCTAATACCGGTAGTGTTGTTGATCTGCTTGCTCTTGTTCAGGCGCTTGTACATACCGGTCTCATCGGTAACACCATAGTGAGCACCCTTCAAAGCCTCGTCCTGATAGTAGTCATAAACGGTAGCCTTGAACTCGTTGGTACCACTCTTGGTAACAGCGTTGATAGCACCACCGGTAAAGCCGCTCTGACGAACGTCAAACGGGGTGATCGAGATCGAGATCTGCTCCAAAGCGTCGAGCGAGATGGGAGTACCACCTGCGGGCAGGTTACCACCGATACCGAATGCGTTGTTGAACGCTGCACCATCGACAGTTACATACGACTGACGGTAGTTACCACCACCGATAGCCAGACCGTTCGAAGTGGTCGAAGCCTGCGGAGTGAGCTTCATAATGTCGTTCATGCTGCGGCTAACGGTCGGGGTGATAGCCATACGCTTGCTCGAAATGCTGGTCATCGAACCCGAACGCTGGCTGTTCATCGACGAGTTAGCGCCGTCAACAGCTACAACAACTGCGTCCATACCGATCGACTCCTCTTTCAGAGTAGCGTCGAGTACGAGGTTGTCAGCCAGTGCAGCCTGCAAACCCTGCTGCTCTACGGTCTGATAACCCAACATCTGGAACTGCACGGTGTAAGGACCACCTGCACGTACGTTGAGCAGACGATAGTTACCGTCGATATCAACAACGGCACCATACTGCGTTCCCGACGGAGTGTGGATAGCAACAACGGTAGCACCTACCAATGCATCACCCTTAACGTCGGTAACCTTACCACTGATGTTCGAAGTCGTTACCTGTGCCGACAGCGACAGAGTAGCGAAAATCGACAAAATCAAAAAGGCGAATTTCTTCATAAAAAATGGTTTAGTTAATAAATGAATTAGTTTGTTTATTTTGAGTTTTACTCTCTTTTTCGGTTTGTGTTTTCGGTTTGGCGAGAATCTCGGCCTCGCTCCGGTTAGGTTATGTGTTGTAAATCAATAAAAAACAATGAGTGGAAACACTTTGTTAAGGCTATTCCACTCATCTTTTGCTTTTATATATTGGCGACAAATCGATAACGGGTAAAATACTCGTTACGAAAGTCAATATTGCGTCGAATCGAACGTATGTTGTTGGCCATCATCATTACGTACTCTCTGCTTAACCAAGTTATCCTAATCTTATTCGCCACAAAAATAGCGCAAATAATCGTAAGTCGCAAAATTATAGCAATAAAAGGTCAACATTTTATCGACAAAAGTTCGTTTCAGCCAATTTCGTGTCGGGAATGTTCGAGAGGTAGGTTTCGCTTATGCGGAAAAAACAGCCGCTGCGAGTGTATTGACTCGCAGCGGAACAGATTATTGAGGTCTATTTGTAATTGCGTGAAGTAAAAATCGTACTACTCAATAGCTTCGATGTTGTACTCCTTCCAGCCCTCGGCCGCCTTATATGCATTTACTGACTCCGCGGGAACCTTTACCACCAAATCTGCATTCTCGCCACCAAGGAAATTCCATCCCGTAGTGGGAGGTGTTGTAGCGTGGCAAATCATTGTTTTGAGCGCGGGGCACTCTGCGAATGCATCGCCCTCAATTTTGGTAACCTTTGCTCCGATCTCAACCTCCGCGAGCGAGGTGCAATTGCCAAACAGATAGTCCGTAATTGTCGTAAGGTTTTCGGGCAACTTAACCTCGGTCAGCGACTTACAGCCATAGAACGCGCCCATATCAATCATCGTTACCGTCGTCGGGAACTCAATCTCGCGCAATGACTCGCAGTTGCGCAATGAACTTACGCCAATCGAGGTCAGGCCTTCGGGCAACTTCACCGAGGTCAGCTCGCGGCACTCTTTGAGCACCTCCTGCTGAATCGATACAACACCCTCGGGGATAATACACTCGGTCAGCCCGGCGGGAGCAAATGCGATCAGCTCCTTGTTGAATACCAGGAAACGACCGTCGCCTACGACATACTTACCCTCCATACGCTCCAATGCGGGACACATTGCAAACGGAGCCATTCCGAACTTCTTAACGCTTTGCGGAATTTTTACCTCGGTTAGCTTTGGGTTGCGTGCAAATGCCATAACGTCAATAGTTTCCAGGCCTTCATTCAACTCGATGCTGGTCATGTTCGGATTGCCTAGGAAGGTGTTATAACCAACCACCTTAACGCTCTTCGGAAGTTTCATTGATACCAGTGTCTCGATCTCGCTGAAGGCAAAGGTGCCAATCTCAACTACCTCATCGGTCAGAACCATCACACCCTGCCCTTTTGAGTAGGTATTCGACGCAATGGTCGGGCCATTAAAGACATTGTAGGGGTTGATCGGCTTGATTGTCTTGCCGTCAGTGGTCGTGTAGTAGATTTTGCAATTTGCGATACGCTCGGCTGACATTGCCGCCTGTGTGATTGAAATCTCTTTTGTAATAGAGGCTAATTCGCTATTAACCACGATCTTTGCGGTTCTAATGCGCTCCAATTGTGTCTTTTCGACCGAGAATCGAATAATGCGCTTGCCGGCCAAGCCCGACTTTGTTTTTATAGTAACCCATTCCGAGTCAGTGGTCGCTGTCCAATCGTGCGATGCCGATAACAGAATGTCGAAATTGCCGCCAAGATCGCTGGCTTCAACTTTCTGGGTATCCAGATCCAGATACATTTCAATTACGGGCGGTTTCTCTTCGCAAGCGGTATTTAAGGCGAGCGCAGCGAAGGCTCCGATAAGTGCAAGGAATACTCGTTTCATACTTATTACTCTTTTTATTGTTCTCTGTTTGGGTTATTAAGTGTGTTTTGTAGAACAAATATACTTATTTATCTTAACAATTTAGATTAATCCTCTCGATTTTTTTTGAGGGGGATATTTTGCATATAGATCAGTTGCTGTCATCGGATAAAAGAAAAAGGTTGCAGACCCGCGGCGAGTAGCAACCTTTTTTTATCGTGTTACGATCTCCTCGAATTACTTCTGGGTGATGATAACGGCACGGTTGGGAGGCAGGTTGGGGAACTGAACCGACTCGCCCTTCCAATCAAGCTCAAGTTTCTCGGCAGCAACACCGCGCTGAACCAGAGCATCCTTGATAGCCTTAACACGGCGCTCGCTCAAGCCCATATTGTGCTTAACAACACCCTCTTCCGATGCGAAACCAACCAGAACGAATGTTGCATCCGACTCCTTCATCATCTTTGCCAAGTAATCCAACTGCAATGCTGCACGCTGGGTAACCTTATGCTTGTCCCACTCGAAGAAGATGATCATCTCGATAGGAATCTCCTTGCCCTGATAGATGATAGGTGCCTCTGCAGCAGCCAACTTCTTTGCCAAATCGTCAGCAGTAGCCTGTGCGTTAGCCAACTCGTTCTCCAAGTTCTCGATACGCTTGTTGTAAGCCGAGTAATCGGGCTCGGGGCAAACCTCCGGACGAGCAAAACCACGACGGTTGAAACGATAGGTTACACCTGCGGTCAGCGACAGAAGGTTACCGTACTTGCCGAAGCCGTCAACAACTGCCTGCTCATCGCTACCGCGCAGACCGAACGACTCACGAACCAACATATTCTTTGCCTCGAGTGTCAGGTCGATCGACTTCGATACGCGGAACTTGTTCAACAGACCATACGAGAAAGCCCACTCCTGATTGCCGTTCAGGTAGCGATCGTCGCCGCTGATGTGCGAGCGAGCGTAACCGAAACCTCCGAATACAACGGGCTGCCATACGCGCATCTCCTTGTAACCGCCGATCCAGTTGCGAACATTGATCATAGCGTCAGCGTGAATAAAGTAGTAGCTCCAATCACCCTGGGGACCAAAACCGATTTCGTCTTTCGGGAGGAATTCATTCAAATACAAGCAAGTTGACTCCATCTGCAAGCCCTGTGCCTGCAAGCGAGCGCCGAATACGGGGGTAATCCACTTGGTTGCGTGCAAATCCAAAGCATACGATATACGCTTGCCGAACTTGCCCTCATCCTGATTATCACCGAAGAACCAAGTCTGAACACCTGCACCTGCGCCAATCTCCCAATTGTCCCAGAACTTGTTGGTAACAAAGTTTGCGTGGCTGGGCTTCGGATCAACCTCCTGCTCCTGTGCGAATGCGCTCAACGCAACAACAGCCAACGCGATTGTGAATAAAAATTTCTTCATAGATGTTTGATAATTAAAATTTTATGTTATTCTCTCTCTGCTTGCTGTCTCTCGACGATCGTTCTCACTCGTTATTGAGCAAACAGCAATTGTGCGTATAGTATATATACACACGGTGCAAATTTATATAAATTTATCCGAATTATCACCAAAAATGGAGAATTTATTTTGGTTTTATTCAAAAAAAACGCCCCGAAGCATTAACCTCGGGACGTTTTTCAAATATTTGATATTCAATGTAAGTGCTAGCGAGATGTTTTGTCGGATCAACCGCACTTCGAGTAGCCGCAAGACATACATACGGGGCAACCATTCTGGTAAACCAGAGTATCCTCACCGCAGTTGGGGCAAGCGTGCTTTGCTTTGGTACCGTCCGAAATGTACTTTTTCAAAGCGCGCTCGACACCATTCTTCCATGTGTTAATGGTCTCACTATCAAGGTGCAGCGACTCAATCAGTGCTACAACGTCGATGATGGGCATACCGTGGCGCAAGACACCCGAAATCAGACGGGCATAGTTCCAGAACTCCTCGTCGAACAGACGCGAGATACCGCCGATCGTGTTGGTGTAGCCGTAGCGGTCCTCATATTGGAAGTCGTAGCGAGTGTTGCCCTCCTTATCCTTAACCTTGATGATGTTACCCTTTGTAATTTTGCGGGGAATAAACATCGCGTCCTCCTCGATCTTACCGGTAAAGATCTCATATGGACGACCATTCGAAAGACCTACGAATGCGATCCAATCCTCCGAGCCGTTCTTAAAACGAACTACGTCAGCCTCAAGCGACTGCGGACGGCGGATAAGCTGCTTGTGCTCCTCCTGGCACTTGCACTCTTCATCCTTGCCCTTCTTGCCCTTCTCAACGAGCACACCTGCACGCGAGCCGTCGCGATAAACCGTTACGCCCTTACAGCCACACTCCCAAGCGGTCTTATAAACATCTGCAACCAGAGCCTCATTTACGCTGTTGGGGAGATTTACAGTTACCGAGATCGAATGGTCAACCCACTTCTGGATTGCACCCTGCATCTGTACCTTTGCTACCCAGTCGATGTCGTTTGCAGTTGCCTTGTTGTAGGGCGATGCTGCAACGAGCTTATCCAACTCTTCGTCCGAAATAGAGTTCAGATCATCGAATTTGTAGCCATTTACATCCATCCAAGTAAGGAACTTATGGTGGAATACGTTGTACTCCTCGAACGAGTCGCCGCTCTGATCAACGTACGAAACCTTAACATCCTTATCATTGGGATTTACCTTGCGGCGACGCTTATATACGGGGCGGAATACCGGCTCGATACCCGAAGTGGTTTGCGACATAAGCGAGGTGGTACCTGTAGGAGCGATGGTCAGCATAGCAACGTTACGACGACCGTGCTTTACCATCATCTCATAAAGTTCGGGATCAGCCTCTTTCAGACGGTTGATCATCGGGTTGTTGGCCTCCTTCTCCGAGTCGTACATCGGGAACTTACCACGCTCCGATGCCATAACAACCGATGCACGATATGCCGAAGTTGCCAATGTGCGCTGAACGGTAACGGCGAAGTCGATAGCCTCGGGAGTGCCATAGGTCATACCCAGAGCAGCCAACATATCGCCCTCGGCGGTGATACCCAGACCTGTACGGCGACCCTTCAACGCCTTCTCGCGGATCTTCTTCCACAATTCGAGCTCTACGCGACGTACATCCTCATCCTCGGGATCGGCAGCGATCTTGGCGATAATAGCCTCGACCTTCTCCAACTCCAAGTCGATGATGTCGTCCATCATACGCATTGCCTTGTTCACGTGCTCCTTGAACAGATCGAAGTCGAAAGTTGCTTCGGGGGTGAAGGGGTTCTTTACGTAGCTGTAAAGGTTGATAGCCAGCAGACGGCAGCTGTCGTAGGGGCAAAGAGGAATCTCGCCACAGGGGTTTGTCGAAACGGTTACGAAGCCCTCATCGGCGTAGCAGTCGGGGATACTCTCGCGGATAACGGTATCCCAGAACAGAACACCCGGCTCGGCCGACTTCCATGCATTGTGGATAATCTTGTCCCACAGTGCTTTTGCATCTATGTCCTTCTTGTATGTCGGCTCTTCGGCGTTGATCGGGAACTGCTGGCGATACTTCGTGCCGTTCAATGCGCAACGCATAAACTCGTCATCAATCTTAATCGAGACGTTTGCGCCCGTAACCTTGCCGAGGTCGGTCTTTGCGTCGATGAAACGCTCTGCATCGGGGTGCTTGATCGAGAGCGAGAGCATCAGTGCTCCGCGGCGACCATCCTGTGCCACCTCGCGAGTCGAGTTCGAGTAACGCTCCATAAAGGGAACGATACCGGTCGAGGTCAGTGCGCTGTTCAATACGGGGCTGCCCGTGGGGCGCAGGTGCGAGAGGTCGTGGCCTACACCGCCGCGACGTTTCATCAGCTGTACCTGCTCCTCGTCGATGCGGATGATACCGCCATACGAGTCAGCAGGGTTCTTGTGGCCGATCACGAAGCAGTTCGACAACGAAGCGATCTGCAAGGTGTTGCCGATACCGGTCATCGGGCCACCCTGCGGAATTACGTAGCGGAAGTGGTCGAGCAAATCGAATACCTCGGCAGCCGACATGGGGTTAGTGTAACGATTTTCGATACGAGCGATCTCGTTAGCGATGCGCCAATGCATCTGCTCGGGCGAGCACTCGAAGATGTGGCCGAACGAGTCTTTGAGAGCATATTTGCTCACCCACACCGTTGCTGCGAGCTCATCACCTGCGAAATACTCTTTCGCTTTTGCGACTGCTTCAGCATAGGGGTACTCCTTCAGCTGGGTTGGTTTTTGTTTTTCGGACATAGTATTTTGTTTTTTATTGTAATTGCCAGACAACAAAGCACGTAACCCAACCTTACGGGGATTACGTGCTTACAAAGTTGAGGATAATTTTCAGGAATTATTTCTCGATATGAGGCAATTTATTTACAAGTTATCAACAGTTTGCGCAAACGCCTTAACGAGTGATACCTACGGTTACCCGCTCGATTTTTCCGCCCAGCGGCGGAGCGAGCTTCGATACCTCGACACGGACCTTTACAACCTGCGACCACTCTTTGCGGATAGCGTCGCCGATTCGTAGTGCGACATTTTCGAGGATGTTCGATGTGGTAGCCATTTCGCGGCGGACAAGCTCATAGACGTTGAGGTAATTGACCGCTTTCTGCACATTGTCCTCGCGGGCTGCCTCTTCGCTCTCGGCATCGATTTCGACCGACACCACGAAACGATTGCCGACCTTTTTTTCGAGGTCGTAGCAGCCGTGTCCTGCGCGAAACTCCATATTTTCGAGTCGAATTGTGAAAATCATCTTCCTTTTATATTATATAGGTAGTCCTACTCAACCGTGATAAGTTATTTCGCTCTACCTTCCAATTTGCATCCCTTGTGCCACTTGTGGCACTAAGCCCCTGCCTGAGGCGGGGGTTTGGGGGTGGGTCATAATTGCAACCGACGCCAGCGGCGGCGCGGTCAGCGACAAAGGCAGAGTCGAAACGGCTTACTCAACCGTGATAAGGTAATAATTCTTCTTACCCTTCTGCACCAACAGATACTTACCTGCGATCAGATCCTCCTCCGTAACGGCACGCATAGGATCCGTTACCTTCTCCTTGTTGAGCGAGATACCGCCACCCTGAACGAGCTTGCGGGTTTCACCCTTCGAGGCGAAGATGTTGCACTTCTCGGCAACCAACTCGATGAACGGGCAACCCAGAGCCTCCTTCGATACGGTGAACTGCGGAACGCCATCGAATACCTGCAACAGAGTCTGCTCGTCGAGCGAGTGAAGAGCCTCGGCCGTAGCCTGACCGAACAGAATGTTTGATGCAGCAACTGCCTTCTCATACTCCTCGGCCGAGTGGATCATCGTGGTAACCTCCTTTGCCAGACGCTTTTGCAATACGCGCAGGTGGGGAGCCTCTTCGTGCTCGGCGATCAGCGACTCAACGGTCTCACGATCAAGCAGAGTGAAGATACGGATGTAGCTCTTTGCGTCGTCATCGCTCACGTTCAACCAGAACTGATAGAACTTATAGGGCGAAGTGTAGCGTGCGTCGAGCCATACATTGCCACTCTCGGTCTTGCCGAACTTGGTGCCATCGGCCTTCTTGATCAGCGGGCAGGTGATGGCGTAAGCCTCGCCGCCGAGCTTGCGACGGATCAACTCGGTACCGGTGGTGATGTTGCCCCACTGGTCCGAGCCACCCAACTGCACCTTGCAACCGAGGGTCTCGTAGAGGTGCAGGAAGTCGTAGCCCTGCAAAAGCTGATAGGTGAACTCGGTGAACGACATACCGTCGCCCTCGCCATTGAAACGCTTCTTAACCGAATCCTTTGCCATCATATAATTTACGGTGATCATCTTACCGATGTCGCGTGCGAAATCGAGGAAGGTGAAGTCCTTCATCCAGTCGTAGTTATTTACGAGCAGAGCGGCGTTGGGAGCGTCGCTGTCGAAGTCGATCAACTTTGCGAGCTGTGCCTTGATAGCCTCCTGATTGTGGCGCAGGGTAGCCTCGTCGAGCAGATTGCGCTCCTGCGACTTGCCGCTGGGGTCGCCAATCATACCCGTTGCACCACCTACCAGAGCGATGGGACGGTGGCCGCAACGCTGGAAGTGCTTCAAAATCATAACGCCAACCAAGTGGCCGATATGTAACGAGTCAGCCGTAGGGTCGATACCCAGATAGGCAGTGGTCATCTCCTTCTCCAACTGCTCTTTGGCACCCGGCATAATGTCGTGGATCATGCCACGCCATTCGAGTTCTTCTACAAAATTCATTTTGTTTGTCTTATTTATCATTTGTTTATTGTTATTCCAATTCCAATTCAAGGGCCTTCTGCAACCTCTTCACTACCGCATTTTTCTCCACGAGGTAGGCCATTCGATCCTCGATACGAATGGGCTTCGGGGCGCGATATTCGCGCTGGGGGCGCACAATCTCGATGTCGAGCGTTCCGTTAATCGAGGCCATCTCGGCCAACAGATGCAGCGTGGCACTCTTCGTGCGTTTGATCTCCTCTTCAAGAACATCGCTCTCGGCCTCGATGATTACACGGTTGCCGTCGATGCGCATCGTGTCGTATGCCAGCGACAAGCGAACGCTCTCCTCGCCGAGTTTCGCAATGAACTTATCGCGCACAAGGGCGATCTTCTGCTCGGTCATCGGGTCGATAGCCGTGAGCGGATTGACCGCGGGCGAATCACCCTCTTCGGTGGCGTGCGTAACCTGTTGGTTCAAAATCGACGCAAGCGAGGCTCCCGAAAGCGAAACACGCGGCGCATCCCCCTTTGTGCGTGTAGCGGTCGGGGTAGCTGTCGTGCTTGGCGCGGTTGCTGTTGAGGCAGAAACAACGGATGGTGTAGCGGTGTGTGCCGCAACGGAAGCAGGGTTAGAGGTAGTAGCAGGGGTTGGTTGTGCGACCGTGGTTTGCGGTGCTGCAGTGGCCGTAGTGGTTGCAACGGTCGGTTGTGCCAAAGGGGTAATACCCTTCAAAGGCGGCAACTCGAAGTATTCACCTATTGGCTCATTTTTTTTTTTGACTCAGTCTGCAAAGCTTCATCAGACCGAGTTCAACCGTTAATCGTTGATTTGTCGCCGTTCGGATAATGTTGTCCAATTGGGCCAGCAACGAGATCGCTCCGAAGAGGAATTCGGGGTCGCAGGTTGCGGCTTGCGTGCGATATCGTTGAAGCAACGTACCCGTAACTTCGAGCAGGGGCATAGTCTTCTCGTCGCGGCACATCAGCAGATCGCGCATATGCTGACCTAAACCTGCCATAAAGATCTGTGCCGAGAATCCCGATGCCAACACGCGGTCGAAGAGTAGCAGTGCCGAGGTGTAGTCGCCGGCCATCAATGTATCGACCGTAGTAAAGTAGGTATCGTAGTCGAGCACGTTGAGTGAACGAGCTACCTCGCGGAACGAGAGCGACTGACCGCAGAACGAAACAGCCTTGTCGAACATCGACAGCGCATCGCGCATACCGCCATCGGCCTTTTGAGCGATGAGGTTGAGCGACTCGTCGTCGTAGGTAACGCCCTCTTGTTCAGCAATAAATTGGAGATAGGCGACGCTATCCTCGACGCGAATACGGTTGAAATCGAAGATCTGGCAACGCGACAAGATCGTCGGGATGATCTTATGTTTCTCGGTGGTAGCCAAGATGAAGATTGCGTGTGCAGGTGGCTCTTCGAGTGTTTTCAGAAAGGCGTTGAACGCCGCTGCCGAAAGCATATGCACCTCATCGATGATATAGACGCTGTAACGACCTACCTGGGGCGGAACGCGTACTTGATCGGTCAGTGAGCGAATATCCTCGACCGAGTTGTTCGAAGCTGCATCCAACTCGTGGATGTTGAACGAGCGACCTTCGTTGAACGAGCGGCACGATTCGCACTCGTTACAAGCCTCATTATTAACGGGTGAAAAGCAGTTGATCGCCTTTGCAAAGATGCGGGCGCAGGTTGTTTTGCCCACACCGCGCGGACCGCAGAACAGATAGGCGTGTGCCAACTGACCGCGGGCTATGGCGTTTTTGAGGGTTGAGGTAATATGATCCTGACCCACCACTAATGAGAATGTGGCGGGGCGATATTTACGAGCCGATACAACAAAATTTTCCATAGCAACCACAAAGATATGAAAACTTTTTTGAACCCACACAACATCGCCCTATAAAAATGTACGCACGTGCGCCTACGTGAGCGACAAAATGTCGCGCCGAGGGTGTCGTTTCTTCACGCTTTGGCAGTCGAAAGTGTCGCAAAGTCAGTCGATTGTCGCATTGTTGGCAGTCGTGTGCGACAAAATGTACGCACCGCGATTCTGGCAGCGGATTTGCTGTAAAAGTTTTCCGAAAAATGAGAAAAAGTAACTAAAACCAAAAATAAAACTATGAACATCAATTCACTTACTATCAAGGCGCAGGAGGCTTTACAGCAGGCCTTTGCGTTGGCGCAGCGTGGTGGTCAGCAGGCTCTCGATCCGCTGCACATCCTCGCGCAATTGATCGCCGAGGAGGATTCGCTCTGCGCGTTCCTGCTGGGACGTGTGGGCGTGAATGTCAAACTTTTACGCGAGAATGTTCAACGCGCAGTGGCGGCATTGCCGCAGGTGTCGGGTGCTACGGGCGAACAATATTTTTCGCACGAGTCCTCGGCGATTGTGCAGCGCGCTATCGATTTTACTACGACGTTTGGCGATAAATATGCCTCGGTGGAGCATCTGCTGCTTGCGTTGATAGCCGAGCGCGGTGAGGCACAGCGACTTTTGAAGGAGTCGGGTGCAACCGAGAAGGAGTTGAAGGTGGCAATTACCGAGTTCCGCAAGGGTGCGAAGGTCGATTCGCCCACCTCGTCGCAGGAGTTCAATGCACTCGGCAAATATGCCATCAACCTCAATGAGCAGGCGCGTCGCGGTAAGCTCGATCCCGTAATCGGGCGCGATGAGGAGATTCGTCGCGTGTTGCAGATTCTTTCGCGTCGCACCAAGAATAATCCCATTCTGGTTGGCGAGGCAGGTGTGGGTAAAACTGCTATCGCAGAGGGAATTGCGCATCGCATTGTCGATGGCGATGTGCCCGAAAATCTGCGCTCGAAGAGTATCTTTTCGCTCGATATGGGCGCGCTGATTGCGGGTGCAAAGTATAAGGGCGAGTTCGAGGAGCGTTTGAAGGCCGTAGTGCAGGAGGTGATCGCATCGGACGGTCAGATTCTGCTCTTTATCGATGAGATTCACACGTTGGTCGGTGCGGGCAAGAGCGACGGCGCAATGGATGCTGCCAACATTTTGAAGCCCGCTTTGGCACGTGGCGAATTGCGCACGATTGGTGCTACGACGCTCGACGAATTCCAAAAATATTTCGAACAGGATAAGGCATTGGAGCGTCGTTTCCAGAAGGTTATGGTCGATGAACCGTCGGTTGAGGATGCGGTTTCGATTCTGCGTGGATTGAAGGAGCGCTACGAAAACCACCACCAAGTCCGTATTAAGGATGAGGCGATTGTGGCGGCTGTCGAGCTGTCGCATCGCTACATCACGTCGCGTTTTCTGCCCGACAAGGCGATCGATCTGGTCGATGAGGCGGCGGCACGTCTGCGTCTTGAAATGAACTCGGTGCCCGAGGAGATCGACACTCTCGACCGTCGTGCGCGCCAAATCGAGATCGAGCGTGAGGCTATTCGTCGTGAAGGCGATGAACGACGAGTGGAGGAGCTCTCGCGCGAGCTCGACGAACTGAATTCGCAGCGTAACGCTCTGCGTGCCAAGTGGCAGGGTGAGCGCGATCTGTTGCAGAAGATTCAGGCTAATAAGGAGTCGATCGAGCGTTTGAAGGTTGAGGCGGCCGAGGCGGAGCGCAGTGGTGACTATGGTCGTGTGGCGGAGATTCGTTATGGTAAGATTCGCGAGGCGGAGCAGCAGATCGATGCTCTGCAAAAGGAGCTTGATATGGCCGGCTCGAATGGCTCGATGATTAAGGAAGAGGTTGATGCACAAGATATTGCCGAGGTGGTGTCGAAATGGACAGGCGTACCGGTAACGCGAATGTTGGCCAGCGAGCGCGAGAAGTTGCTCAATATGGAGAGCGAACTTCATCGTCGCGTGGTGGGCCAGCACGAGGCTATCGAGGTGATCTCGGATGCTGTGCGCCGTTCGCGTGCAGGGTTGAGCGATGGTCGCCGACCGATCGGCTCGTTCATCTTCCTCGGTACGACGGGCGTGGGTAAGACCGAGCTGGCGAAGGCGTTGGCGGAGTTCTTGTTCAATGACGAAAATCTGATGACCCGTATCGATATGAGCGAGTATCAGGAGCGACATGCCGTATCGCGTCTGATCGGTGCGCCTCCGGGATATGTGGGCTACGATGAGGGCGGCCAACTCACAGAAGCAGTGCGCCGTAAGCCCTACTCGGTGGTGTTGCTTGATGAGATCGAGAAGGCACATCCCGACGTGTTCAACATTCTGTTGCAGGTGTTGGACGATGGTCGTTTGACCGACAATAAGGGTCGCACGGTCGATTTCCGCAATACGATTATCATTATGACCTCCAATATGGGGTCGCACCTGATTCAGGATCGCTTTGCAAAGGCGATTGAGGAGGGTGGCGAGGTGCCGACCGATACCGTCGAGCAGACCCGCGACGAGGTGGTCGAACTGCTCAAAGCGACGCTCAAACCCGAGTTCCTGAACCGTATCGACGAGATTGTGATGTTCACTCCGCTCTCGCGCGAGGATGTTGAGAGCATTGTCGATATTCAGCTGCGTTCGGTGGAGAAGATGCTCGCAACCAACGGAATACGATTGGAGGTTTCGACTGCTGCACGCCGTTGGGTTGCCGAGGCAGGCTACGATCCGATGTTCGGCGCACGCCCTGTCAAGCGTACCATTCAGCGATATATCGTCAATGATCTCTCGAAGCGAATTCTCGCAGGCGAGGTCGAGCGCGACCGCCCGATCCGTATCGATGCAGCAGAGGAGGGGCTGACTTTTGAGAATTAGTTA
>JAFPAT010000060.1 GCA_017425655.1 Rikenellaceae bacterium
AAATACATTCAAAGCATTACTGTAATCTTCTTGATCAACATATTTTATGCCCATTAAATCATAGATTTGTAGCATTATATAATAGCAGCCGGCAATGTGCTGATTAGGTTGCTCTTCGCCAAATATCTTCTTAAAGATATCTAAAGACTTTTGGGTATACAGCAATCCTTGTTCATAATCTCCCTGCATAGTATATGATAGGCCCAAACCAAGGTAGCAAACGGCAAACAATGTCGTAGGTTGATCGGGGCCATATAGAATTTTAGATATACCTAAAGCCCTTTGAATATATTGCAAACCATTGCCATAATCACCCAGCATAGTATGAGCATATCCAATATTCGCGTAGCATGCTGCCAACTTATCATTAACTCTATATTCGCCCAATATCTCTTTCAATATATCTAATGATTTATTGAGATATTGTAACCCCTTTTCATAATCTCCGAAATAGAAATAAACAGAACCTATTTGAGAATAGTGATTTGTTACAGTAATGTTTTTCTCCCCAATAACTCTCTTGCTTATACTTAACGCTTTCTCTGAATACCATAAACACTCATTATATTTATTTTGAGCACCATATACCTGGCCGATATTATGGTAAGCATAGGCTGCAAGATAATGCTCTTCGTCAAAAAGTCTTTGGCTTATATTAAGAACTCTTTTATGACAATCTAATGCAGCATCATATTTGCTTTGGAGATAATATATTACGCCAATTTGATTATATAAGTCGGCTGTTTTCTCATGAATTTGACCATAGTGTTTGCGAGCAAATTCAAGAGCAGGTTCATATATAGATAATGCTCGATCGTAGTCCGAGAGGTATGCGTCGATATAGCCTCCCGCCTCCATCTGCCAATCAATATTTTTGGGGTCAAGTTGTGCCTTTTGTTCCAACCAATAGGCAGCCGAGTCGCGTTGCATACGTTGTCTGCAAATTTGAGCCCTATAATCATAATCCTTTGCGATATCCAACATCTCTTTTTCGCTGACACGACGCACCTGCTTATTTCGCTTGGCGCGCTCTGTTAAATCACCCTTCGCACGCAACATTGAGTCCGCTTTATCGAGCTGGCCGTTAAGAATATATGTACTGATTTCTCGATCAAAAGCCTCCTCTCGGTCAAAGTCTATTTTCAGATATCTCTCGGTCATATCTTCGATCGCCTTCTCGGCCAATTTCCACGATTTGGCAATATCGGCATACAGACTATCCAACACCTGACGACTCACACTGCCTGATGCTTCAAGGCTATCCACCTTTGCGGTTAGCAGGTTGATTTGGTGTTGATAGTTTCGACGTACTTTACTCTCAATTTTGCGACGATAACTACGCAACTCTTCCTCATCTTCAAGCAGAATATCGAGTACCTTCGATGTGTATTGCTGTTCACTCGAAATGATATCGTAGTCCGAAAGCGTATAGCCCTCTTTCGCAACACGTTGCACATAGAAACTTTTACTTGCAGGAACACCAAATGTTAGCTCTCCTATGCTATCACTAAAAACCTTTGCCCCATTTTTAATCTGCACCTCTGCATCCGCTACGGGTTTGCCGGCAGTAACACTGCCATCATCTTGCAGACGACCGCGTGTTTTAACAAGTGCTTCTTGTCGTAAATTCTGCGCTTCGGCTGTCAAGAGTCCTACGCCAATCAATGCCAATAATGTTAATAATATACGTCGCATAAGTTTGGGTAAATCAATTTTCCAATACAAAGATATAAAAGTTTTTCGTATATTTGTATGGAGAATTACGCAGAAAGAATATGTTCTCTTGCTATAATTGAGGAATAATTATAACCTTGATAAATATGAAAAAACTTGTGGCACTTTTGGTGTTTTGCTTCTGCTTTGGGAGTATGGCTATGGCGAACGGATTGGAGGGAAATGGCACTCTGACCGAGCACACTATCAAGCATAAAGGCATCGAATACTCCTACTATCTTTACACGCCGAAGAATCTGCCAAAGGGGGCTCCGCTGGTAATCTTTTTCCATGGCTACGGAGCTAACAATGTTCCTGCAACAGGTTTCGGGTTTAACCCCATTGCCGACAAGAATGGATTTGCCATCTGCTATCCGCGCGGTCCGAAGGACTTCCGAGATATGCCCTGTTGGGCCGTCGGCTACTCGTTCCATACCGAGAAGGGATGGGAGCGCGACGATGTAGGTTTTACGATAAAGCTGGTGCGTCATCTGCAAAAGCAACACGGTTTCTCAAAACATAACATCTTCGCTACGGGCCACTCAAACGGCGGCGAGATGAGCTATCTGTTGGCCTACAAAGCCTCACACGTCTTTGCGGCCGTAGCTCCGATTTCGGGTCTTACAATGGAGTGGATGTACCGCGAATTGAGAGCCAAACACCCCATTCCGCTGTTGGAGATACACGGCACGAACGATGTAGTTTCAAAATGGGAGGGCGATCCCGACAACAAAGATGGTTGGGGCGAGTATATTGCTGTACCTCGTGCGGCTAGCTATTGGGCTGCGGTGAACCGATGCACACACGAGATTTGCGAAGAGCTGCCCCTGATCAACAACAAGGTGATTGCACACCGCTACGTCGATGGCATCAACGGCAATCAAGTTTGGCTCTACGAGGTTGTCGGAGGCACGCACTCGTGGGCGGATAAAGATATGAATCCCGCTGCCGAGATATGGAAGTTTTTCAGCCTTTTTATTCAATAAATAGAATAGTTAATTTGATAATCTATCTATAATTACATACATTATGGCTGCTGATTTTGAGAAATACAATGAAGAAATTTGGGTATTTCTTTCTCACTCGAATAAAGATTACGAACAGGTAAGACTCTTACGAAATATGATGGAAGAAAAGGGCTTACGCCCTTTGATGTTCTTCTTGAAGTGCTTGGAGTCTGATCCTGAAATTTTTGAACTTATAAAGCGTGAAATAGATGTTCGTCCTCGCTTTTTCTTGTGCGATAGTGAGAATGCTCAAAATTCAGTATGGGTACAACGAGAGGTTGATTACATAAAATCTAAAAATCGTCAATATATTACTGTTGATCTAAATGATCCTGATTCTTTCGAAAAGCAAATTTCAGAAATAAAGAGTAGATCTCAAGTATTTCTTTCGTATTCTATGCAAGATTACGCCATTGCTGAAAAGATCGTTGTATCTTTGCAGAACAGAGGTTTTAATGTATTTGATTACAAAACAGACATACCTGCTGGTTGTGAGATTAATAATTATCTTAAAGGGGCAATTAATACCACAAGCCAAGATAATGGATATTTTATTCCTATAATAACCAATAATTATATATCATCTCAATTCTGCAAAATGGAATTAATATATGCTTTGAAAGAGCACACAAATATATTTCCTTGCATAATAAATGATTGCGAATTATCGCTGGAACTTAACTTTATATTATCCAACATACAAATGACCCCAATTTATACAGATAGACCTAATTCAATCAATGAATTTTGCAATAAACTGATCGAATTTGACTTGAAACGAAATAAATAGACATATAAATAAAACACAGATCGGTCTAACAAAATTTGTTAGACCGATCTGTGTTTTAGCCTAGGATTTAAGAGTGCTGCTACAAAATCGTTCAATCAGACAACCTTACTACTCGTGCGAGGTGATATCGGCCAACTCGTCGGTAATAGCCTGCTGGCGACGCTTATTATAGGTCAGGCGCAGTTCATCAAGCAGGTCGTTGGCATTGTCCGACGCGGTCTGCATCGCAACCGTACGGGCGGCGTGCTCCGAGGTCGTATTATCGAGCAGAATCTCATACATACGAGTCTTAACGGCATAAGGCACAACACTTGCCAGCAACTCCTCGACCGACGGTTCAAAGATATACTCAACATCCGTAGCCTCTGCCGCAGCCAAGCTATCATCCGTTATCGGCAATAACTGATCCGACGCAGGGGTTTGGCGACCCATCGAATGGAAATGGTGATAGACCACCTCAACGCGATCAACACGCTCGGCAGCATACTCCGCCATCAGCCAATCGGCCAATCGCGCCACATCGGCATAGGTATAGTCGCCGATTGAGGTCGGAAAATCTCGGCACATATCACACCCCGCTTTCGTCGCTGCGGCAACCATCTTCTCGCCGATCGCTATTACGATCTGCTCCTCATACCCTTCGGATGCGAGTCGTTTTTCAGCCTCATTCAAAGCCTTTATTGCCGAGGCATTAAATCCTCCACACAACGACGAATCTGAAGCCAAAGCGACGATAATCGCCCGCTTCTTCGATGCGTGAGAAAGAGTAAAGGGCGACGAGACCTTCGCAACAGAGCGCAACGTAGCCACCATTGCCGAAAGACGAGATTCGTACTCGGCAAACGAAGCGGCTGTGCCCTGCACCTTATGCAGTTTAGCCGATGAGACCATCTTCATTGCCGAGGTGATCTTCAGCGTACTCTGCACGGAGGCGATACGTCCCTTTATCTCTTTAAGTGATGCCATAGATTACGACTTTAACGCTGCTACAACAACTGCAGCAGCCTTTTCGATACGCGCAACGACCTCTTCATCCAATTGTCCGCCACGCAACTTTTCATAAACATTGGTCGATTCCAGCTCGCGCAACAATTCGCGCTCAAAATCGGGCACCTGATCAATCGAGATATCGCGCATCAGACCTCGCGTACCGCAATAGAGCACAGCGATCTGATGCTCAACAGCCATAGGCGAATATTGCGGCTGAACAAGCAGTCGGGTATTCTTTCGACCCTTGTCGAGCGTTGCGGCCGTTACGGCATCCATATCGCTCGAAAACTTCGAGAAGGCCTCCAACTCACGATATTGTGCCTGGTCGATTTTAAGCGTACCTGCCACCTTCTTCATCGTCTTGATCTGTGCATTACCGCCAACACGCGACACCGAGATACCCACATCTACCGCAGGACGGTTACCCTGATTAAAGAGGTTGGTATCGAGGAAGATCTGACCATCGGTAATCGAGATCACATTGGTCGGAATATATGCCGACACGTCGCCTGCCTGCGTCTCAATGATCGGCAGAGCTGTAAGTGAGCCACCACCGCGCACCTTACCGCGCAGTGATTCAGGCAGATCGTTCATCTGCTCGGCAACCTCCTGTTGATTGATAATCTTCGCTGCACGCTCCAAAAGGCGCGAATGCAGATAGAAAATATCACCGGGATATGCCTCTCGACCCGACGGACGACGCAACACCAGCGACACCTCACGATAGGCTACCGCCTGCTTCGACAGATCGTCATAGACAACCAACGCGTGGCGACCCGTATCGCGGAAATATTCGCCAATCGCTGCACCTGCGAAGGGTGCCAGATATTGCAGAGCAGCGGTATCTGCCGCCGTTGCCGCAACGATGATCGTATAGTCCATTGCGCCGTGCTTGCGCAGGGTCTCAACCAACGAAGCGACGGTTGAAGCCTTCTGTCCCACAGCAACATAGATACAATAGATCGGTTCACCTGCCTCGAAGTTCTTACGCTGATTGATGATCGTATCGACTGCAATTGCGGTTTTACCCGTCTGGCGGTCGCCAATAATCAATTCGCGCTGACCGCGACCAATGGGAATCATCGCATCGATAGCTTTCAATCCTGTTTGCAGGGGTTGATTCACCGGCTGACGGAAGATTACACCCGGAGCCTTACGCTCCAACGGCATCTCTATCTTCTCGCCACCAATCGGGCCTCGACCATCCAGAGGCTCGCCCAGCGGATCGATTACACGGCCCAACATCGCCTCGCTGACCATAATCGAGGCCGTACGACCCGTACGCTTTACCGTTGCACCCTCCTCGACCAGATCTGTCGGACCGAGCAACACCGCTCCGACATTATCCTCTTCGAGGTTCATCACAACAGCACGCTCGCCATTATCGAACTCCAACAGCTCGCCCGCCTCGGCATTGCTCAAGCCATAGATGCGTACCACGCCGTCGCTCACCTGCAACACCGTGCCCACCTCGGCATACTGCGCTCCGAGATCAATACCCTGTAATTCAGCCAGCAGTGCCTGCGAAACCTCTGCCGGTTTGATATTCTCTTTATCCATAGTGTGTTATAGAATACGTTTATTGCTAATCGCAAGCTCACGACGCAATCGGTCGAGCTGCGAACGGATCGACGAATCGATCATATGATCATCGACTCTTAATGTAAAGCCTCCGATCAGTTGCTTATCCACCTTCGTATGCAGAATGGTCTCTCGACAATGCGTCTGCTCCTTAACCAGCTCTGCAATACGCTCTTCGGTCGCGGCATCCAACTCTGCGGCCGAAACCAATTCGACATCGACAATCGAGTGTCGTTGCTTATAGATCTTCACGTAAGAGTGAAGGATAAATTCCAGATAGCGTTCGCGACGATGCTCCAAAACAAGATGCACGAATCGCTCCATCGAGCCACTCATCGTTCCCTCGCAACACTTTCCGATAAGAGCAACCTTCTGCTCATCGGAGAGAGTCGGAGCGAATAGAGCTTCGCGCAGCTGCTCAACTTCGGCCAGACACACGGCAACCCTTCGCACCTCGTCATAGACGGTGCGCTCCTCACTGCGCGCTGCCGAGAATTCGTAGAGCGCTGTGGCATATCGCTTGGCTATCGTACCCGTGTACATCAGGCTTCGTTATTTTGGGGTTTTGCTTGACTTGCTTTGTTAATCTCATCGAGCAGTCGGTCGGCTAACACTATCTGCGACTCCTTCTGTTGCAACTCACCGCGCAGCAGTCGCTCGCTGATGGTAACTGCCAGAGCGACCACCTGCTGACGACCCTCGCGAATAATCTGCTCACGCTCCTCATTGGCCTGCGCACGCGCCTCGGCAACGATACGCTGGGCCTCTTCCGAAGCCTTCATACGCGCATCGCCGACAATACGGTCGCGCTCCTCGCTCGCCGAGCGAAGAATTTGCTGACGCTCGGCCTCGGCCTTTTCGACAATAGCCGCGCTATCGAGCGTAACGCGTTCCAGACGCTCCTCGGCCTCGTGAGCTGCCTCGATCGATGAGTCGATAAAGTTTCGACGCTCCTCGACCGAGCGCAGAATCACAGGAAAGCCAAATTTACAGAGCAGGAACAGCACCACGCCGAAGGCCAGAGAGGTCCAGAAGATCAATCCGAGTTCGGGTTGTAAAAGTCCCATATCCGACTCCTTTTCGAATTATTAGAGAGCCATAAAGCAGACTGCAACTGCGAACAGAGCCACACCCTCGATCAGTGCCGCAGCAATGATCATCGTCGTACGCAACTTGTCCGAAATTTCAGGCTGGCGAGCCGAGGCCTCCATCGTAGCCTTACCGATCTTCGAGATACCGAAAGCGGCACCCAATACTGCGATTGCTGCGGCGAATGTTGCGCCCAAAATACCTAATGTTTCCATAGTGTTGTTGTTTAGTTGTTTGTATTATTTTTCGATTTGTTTTGTCTCTTGTTTAAGTTCGTGCTCGGGCGAGTGTTCTGCCGAATGTGCCACCGAGTGTTGCGCCGAGTGATCTTCGGCATGTTCCTCCGTATGTTGCGCCGCACCGATAAATACCGCCGAGAGCATCGTAAATACAAATGCCTGCAAGAATGCGACAAGCAACTCCAAGCAGTTCATAAAGATCGACAGAATGACCGACACCGCGCTCATTGCGCCATTGACCGCCGCGCCCATCTTTGCCGTTGCAAAGACGATACAGGTCAGAATCAATATAATCGCGTGGCCTGCCAAGATATTTGCAAACAATCGGATCATCAGCGAGAATGGTTTGGTAAACAGACCTATAAACTCGATTGCCGGCATAATCGGGATCGGCACTTTAAGCCACGTAGGCACTTCGGGCCAAAAGATCTCCTTCCAATAGTCCTTCGTACCAAAGAGATTGACTGCGAGGAACGTAGCCATCGCCAGCACAAACGTAACAGCGATATTTCCCGTTACATTCGCACCCGCAGGGAAGATCGGAATCAGGCCCATCAGATTATTGACGAAAATAAAGAAGAATGCCGTCAGCAGATAGGGTGCAAATTTGCGATAGTTCGGGCCGACACACGGGATAATTATTCCGTCCATCACCGACTCAATCACCATTTCGAGCACACCTGCGAAACCGCCCTTTGCCTTCGTATCAACCTTATCGTTACGATAACGACGCGCAACGCCCAACACAATGAGCAACAACACTGCGCAATTCACAAACAGACCTGCGACGGTCTTTGTTATCGACAGATCAATCGGGCGAATCTGCTCACCATCAGCCGTTTGCTCAACTATTTTACCTGCATACTCGCCCTCTTCTGCAATCGAGAATCCCTCATACGACGCGTGGCCGTGATGCAGTTTCGACGACGAGAAGCAGTGCCACTTACCATCCTCACCGCGCACGATAACGGGCAGGGGGACAGTAATATGTTTATCACCCACCGTGCAAATATGCCACTCGTAGCTATCGCCAATATGACCCAATACGACCGACTTGACATCGAGTTCCTCGCTCTGATCCGACGAATCGATCGTCTGCTCCACTACCGCCGTTTGCGACATTAACGAGTCGGACTGCGCCCATGCAGGGCAGCCTACCAACAATACCAACAGCAGAATTATGTTAGCTACAAATCTCATTATCACTTTTTTGCGCTCGGTGTATCGACCTCGGCGCACACTTCAATTTCGTTGTTATGCACATTGACTACCCCACTACGAATAGCCACACGACGCTCCTCACCTTGCTCCATATAGACCACATCGCCACACTCGAGCAACGACATCAGCGGCGCGTGATTCTTCAACACAACGAAGCGGCCAAGTGCGCCAGGGAGCGCAACGCTCTCGGCTTCAGCCTGACACACAACGCCTTCGGGGGTAACGATCGTAAGTTTCATAGATGCACTCCTATATATTATTTAGCTGTTTCCGACAACAGACGCTCGCCCTTTGCGATTGCATCGTCGATCGTACCGACATTGAGGAATGCCTGCTCGGGCAGATGATCAACCTCGCCATCGAGAATCATCTTAAAGCCACGTATCGTCTCATCGATCGGAGTCATCACGCCCTTCACGCCCGTAAATTGCTCTGCCACCGAGAACGGCTGCGACAGGAAACGCTGCACTCGACGTGCGCGATTGACAATCGTGCGATCCTCATCCGAGAGCTCATCCATACCCAAAATGGCGATAATATCCTGTAGCTCCTTATTGCGCTGCAAGATCTGTTTCACGCGCTGTGCCGTCGTATAGTGCTCCTCACCAACGATATTCGGATCCAGAATACGTGAGGTCGATTCCAACGGATCAACCGCAGGATAGATACCCAACTCGGCAATCTTACGACTTAATACGGTCGTTGCATCAAGGTGCGAGAATGTCGTTGCAGGCGCAGGATCTGTCAAGTCATCCGCAGGGACATAAACTGCCTGCACCGAGGTAATCGAACCATACTTGGTCGATGTGATTCGCTCCTGCATCTGGCCCATTTCGGTTGCCAACGTCGGCTGATAACCCACCGCCGAGGGCATACGACCAAGCAGAGCCGACACCTCCGAACCTGCCTGTGTAAATCGGAAAATATTATCGATAAAGAAGAGGATATCGCGCTTTTCGCCCTCCTTGCCACCATCGCGGAACGACTCAGCAACGGTCAGACCCGACAGCGCAACCGAACGACGCGCACCAGGAGGTTCATTCATCTGACCAAACACAAGTGTAGCCTGCGACTTGGCCAACTCCTCATAGTCGATCTTCGAGAGGTCCCAATGTCCCTCCTCCATACTCTTGCGGAACGCCTCGCCATAGCGAATTACACCCGACTCGATCATCTCGCGCAGCAGGTCGTTACCTTCGCGCGTACGCTCACCCACACCCGCAAATACCGAGTAGCCGTTGTGTCCTTTGGCGATATTGTTGATCAACTCCATAATGAGCACCGTCTTACCCACACCGGCACCACCAAACAGACCGATCTTACCACCCTTCACGTATGGTTCCAGAAGGTCGATCACCTTGATACCCGTATAGAGCACCTCCTGCGATGTAGCCAGATCCTCAAACTTGGGCGGCTCGCGATGAATCGAGGTCGCACCAGCTCGATCAAGCGAGCGCATACCGTCAATCTCCTCTCCAACGACATTCATCAAGCGACCCTTAATCTGGTCGCCAATGGGCATCGAGATTGGTGAGCCGAGAGCCTCGACCTCCATTCCTCGACGCAGGCCATCGGTCGAATCCATCGCTACGGCACGCACCGTATGTTCGCCGATATGCTGTTGCACCTCGACAATCAAATCGGTTGCACCTTCGCGTTTAATCGACAGTGCCTCGTGAATTGCGGGAAGCTGAATAGCCTGCTCTTCGTCGGTAAAATGTACATCGACCACGGGGCCGATAACCTGGGATACGTAACCCTTCTTCATATCTGTTTCAGTTGCGTTTTTCTTGCTTTTTCACACAAAATCGCGCCCTGACATATCTCCATCCCATATTCGACACAAATGAGGTTAGATTTTGGGCTACGACCAACAACAAAAATAATAATTTTTTCTGAAAAACAAAACTCTCGCGACACAAATACCGATCTAAAAGTTTCCATCCACCATTACCAGACGCACAAAAAAAGCGATCCCCGCCCGAAGGCGAGGATCGCAAAGACCTATATGGTTAATCACCTACTACCAGCCGGGGTTCTGACCCAAGTTGGGGTTGATGATAGTAATACCGCTAGGCAGGGGATCCAGATAGTTCTGGTTCTCGTTGAATACACGGTTACGATCGGGGTGGAATGCCGAGATGTACTTCTTGCCATCAACAGTTACCCAATAGTCGCCCGGTTTCTCATCGGTACCATCACCAATGATGTCATCCCAAGTCTTATCAGAGTGGATATCCTTCCAGTCATACTCGTTCTTGGTGTAGTTGTAGTAAGCCTGAACAGCTGCCTCGCTAACACCAACGTGGCCGCTGGGGTTCTTCGAGAAGTCGAGCTGTGCACCCATCTTCCAACGACGCAAGTCATCAGTACGGAAACCGTCGCAGATGAGCTCGCAACGACGCTCACGACGGATCTCCCAGATAAGCTCGTTTACGCCGTAAACGTTCTTGGGATCCTTGGTGATCGTAGTGCCGTTAACCGATACGGTAGTACCGCTAACAGTCAGAGCGGGGATGTTACCGTGCTTTATACGCAACTCGTTGATCGACTTGTCAGCGTCAGCCTGGGTCATGTTACCCAACTCAGCGCAAGCCTCAGCATAGTTCAACAGAACCTCTGCATACATGAATACGGGACCGTCAGTGTCATTGTAAGGAGCCAACTCGTTAGCACCGCCGTTGAGAACATAGTCAGCAACAACGAACTTGGTCAACCAGTAACCGGTAGTCGAGTTGATACCCTTCAACCAGGGATAGGTGTTCAACATCATAACCGAGTCGCAAACGTTGTGAGCCAAACGAGCATCACGACCAGCGATAGCCGACTTGATAGTCGAATCGTCGAAACCAGCCTCACTTACGTGGATAGGCAGACCGTCAGCGTTGCAGTACGACTCAACAGCGTCCTTGGTCATACCCCAAGTAGGAGTCGACGAGCTCGAGTAACCGTGCAGACCGTGGCCCAACTTAACGTCAGCGTCATAACGGAACTCCTTGAACATAATCATCTCCGAGTTACCAGCCAACTCCTTCGAAATGTAGTTCGAAGCATAGTCGTTGTGAATCGACCACTTGCCGCTGTTCATTACCTGCAGAGCAGCGTCCTTAGCGATCTGGAAGAACTCGTTAGCAACCTGAGTATTCTGCTTGTGATACTTCTGCCAAGCACCCTCGAAGAGAGCTACACGCGACAACATAGTCCAAGCAACATACTTGTGGAACGTACGACCATCGGTATAGTCGCGGCAGTTCTCACCGGCAAACTTCAGATCCTCGCAAACCTTGCGCATGATCTCTGCGCGATCGGTACGCGACTGAGCCTGCCACTCAGGATCGTTCATGTCAACCTCGTGGCCCTGCCATACGCAGTCGCCATAAGCGTTAACTACGTCGTAGTGCTGGATAGCACGGTAGTAGCGGCAGAAACCCTCATAGTGCTTACGAACCTCATCCGACAACTCCATATCAGCCATACGGTTCATAATCAAGTTAGCGCGACGAGCCTCCTGATAAGACGAAGCCCAAACGCCGGTACCCGAAGGAATAGTTACAGAGTATTCAGGATTGTTGTTGTCCTGGCCGTAGTCATCACTCTTCGAAGCTGCATAGTAACGGCCGCTGTGTGCTGCACCATAGCTCGAGAAAGAGGTATAAAAATAGTTGGTCTCCATCTTAAGAGCTGTCTCACCCTTCCAAAAAGTAGGACCATCAGCAAAAGCCGACTGGGGGTCCTCCTGGAGGAACTTCTCACAACCAACGAGAGTTGCAGTTGCGAAGACCAAAGCTGCAATTAATATCTTTTTCATATTCTTTTTCACTTTTTAGATTAGAACGAAATCTGAACACCACACGACCAAGTACGGCAGAACGGGTTACCACGACCACCAGTATCAGCAGTACCACTTACGTTGTACTCGGGGTCAATTGCACCATTCAACTTGTCGAAAGTCAAGAGGTTCTGAACGCTGAAGTATACGCGAGCCTTCTCGATAGTAGCCTTCATAGTCCAATCCTTCGGCAGAGTGTAACCCAAGGTTACGTTCTTCAGACGCAAGTACGACATATCGCACAAGTACTTAGTCTGCGAGTAGTAGTTGTTAGCACCATTCGACAAACCGTTGATCGAACCGGTATGACCAATCCAAGGACGCGGGAACTTAGCGTCGGGATTCTCGGGAGTATAGTAGTCGAGCTGATCGGTGAAGATGTTAGTCGAACGACCCTGAGTCAAGGGCAGTACACGCGACGACTGCGACCACATTTCACGCTTACCTACGCCCTGGAACAAGAACTCGAAATCGAGACCCTTCCACTGCAAGCCAGCGCGCAACGAATACTCGTAGCGAGGAGTAGTGTTACCGATGCGGATCAAGTCACCGTGATCATCGATAGTACCCTTACCCGAGTCAATCTTACCGTCCTGGTTCACATCCTCGAACTTAACGTCACCCTCGCCATAACGGAAGCTGCCCTTATACAGAGCCTTCTGATAAACCTCATTGATACCTACACGCGAACCGTCGTAGATAACAACACCGTTAGCAGCCTCATCAGCGGTGAAGTAAGCGTCAGCGGTCTTAAGACCCCAGATTTCGCCCCACTCCTTACCTTCGTAGTAACCGGTGATAGCGCCAGTGTTGGTACCCCACTTGGTGATCTTTGCCTTGCTGTCAGCCAAAGTAGCGGTAGCGTAGATGCGGAAGTCCTTGTTGAAAGCGTGGTTGTAGTCAACCTGTACCTCCCAACCGCGAGTACGCATGTTACCACCGTTTACGTTAGGCATCGACGACAGACCGATCTCGTAAGCTACCTGGTCAGCCTTTACAAGCATACCGGTAGTCTGACGCTGGTACCAGTCAAATACAACGTTCAACTCGTTGTTCAAGAAGCCCAGATCCAAACCAACGTCGATAGTCTCGATCGACTCCCAAGTCAGTGAGGGGTTGCTTACGCCCGGCATACCGAAGTACGACAGCGAACCGTTTGCGCTTTCGGGACCGATCCAGCTCAGCGAGCCGCGACCGATAGTGGTCATGAAGGGATAGTACGAACCTGCCGATACGTCCTCGTTACCGATCATACCGTACGAAGCACGAACCTTCAAGTTGCTAATTACGTTCTGGTTCTTCATGAAGTTCTCCTCCGACAGGCGGTAGCCAATCGAGCCCGAGGGGAAGAAGCCCCACTTCTGGCCAGCAGCGAACTTCGACGAACCGTCGAAACGACCGTTCAACTCAACGAGCAGCTTGTCCTTCCAGTTGTAGTTGATACGACCGAAGAAACCGGCAGCTGCACGCTTCGACTTCGACTCGCTAACGGTAGCCTTACCATTAGCCTCCTCAGTCAGCGACAGAACGGGATAGTTATCGTTAATCATATTCTTAGCCGAAGCACCGATATTCTGGGTGAAGTAATCATCCGAGTTGAAACCGACCTTAACAGCCAAGTTGTGATCCTTTGCAAGGTCAACTACGTAGTCGAAGTAAGCGTTGAATGCGTTAGCGCGGTTCTTAACGATAGTCTTCGAAACCTGGTTGGTGCTGGTCAAAGCGAGCTTAGGCGAGTAGCTCGACCACCAGTTAGCTACATAAACGGGAGTCGAAACGCCGTTCGAAATGTAGTTCAGGATGCTACGAGTGTAGTCAGCGTGGAAAGTCAGACCCTTAGCGATGTTGATGTCAACATTAGCACCAACGCGCATGAAGTCGTCCTGACCCTTCTGAGTAGGATAGCCTACTACGAAACCGTTACCATGACGGAAGTACAGACCCTTACCACTTGCTGCGGTAGCGTTGATCGACTCACCGGTGTTAGGATCGATAGCACCATCCGAAATACCGAAGGGGAAGAAGGTCGGGAAACGCATGGTGTAAGTAAACAAGCTCGAGCCCGAACCCTGGTTGCTGTTGGGGTACTTGAACACCTTCTCGGTGTACATCATCTTGGTACCTACGCGCAACCACTTCTTAACCTGCGACGAAGTCGAAACGTTAGCGGTGATACGCTGCATCGACTGCTCGTCAGCATACTTCAACAGACCGTCCTGCTTGTAGTAGTTCATCGAAACGTTGTACGAAGTCTTACCTGCGCTACCTGCAACAGTCAGGTTGTGGCTGTGCTGGAACGACGAGTTCTTCAAGATTTCCTTGTTAGGATCTACAACACGGTAGAAATGAGCAACACCCGAAGCGCTGTACTCATAGTCGCGACCGTAAACGTAGGTCTGATCCAGCTTACCAGCATTGTAATCATCGAGGTAGTTGTCCAACCAGTTCTTGATGGGATCCATCAACTTCGAGTAGTACATACCGAATGCCTCCGAGTCATAATCACCGTTGGTGTTCTTGTTAGCCAACATGGTGAACTCCATTGCGGGGATCACGTCATAACCGGTAGCATACTTGGGAAGGTCGATAGGATCGTTCCATGCGAAGTTAGCCGAGTAAGTAACCTTTGCGCGGTCCTTAACCTCCGAGCCATCCTTCGAGGTGATCAATACAACACCATAAGCACCACGGGTACCGTAGATCGAAGCCGAAGCAGCGTCCTTCAGAACCGAGATGTTAGCGATGTTGTCAGGGTTAACGAACGACAGGTCGCTGATCTCAACACCATCCAACAGGATCAGAGGCTTGTTGTTACCGTAAACCGAGGTAGTACCACGAACCTTAACCGAAGCCGACGCACCAAGGTCAGCAGTCGAGAAGGTAATGGTCAGACCGGGAACGGTACCCTGAAGACCCTTAGTTACATCAACGATAGGCTTGCTATCGAATGCCTTCGCTACGTCAACCGAAGTAACTGCACCGGTAAGGTTAGCCTTCTTCTGAGTACCGAAACCAACGACAACAACATCGTCGATAGTCTGCGAATCATCTGCCAGGGTTACGATCATACCGTCGTAAGCCTTAACAGTCTGCGCAACATAACCGATGTACGAAACGGCTACCGATGCACCTTCGGGAACGGTAAGGGTAAAGTTACCGTTAACGTCAGTGGTCATACCGTTCGACTGGTTGTCCGCCTGAATTACCGTAGCACCGAGGATCGGTTCACCGGCCGAATCCTTAACGGTACCCGAAATCTTGACTGACTTCTGAATCTCGGTGCTCTCGCTCCAAGCCTCAGCTGCCATCAAATTCGTTGTGCACACTGCCAAAGCCAGCGTGAACAACAAACCAATAGTCAATTTTCTTTTCATAGAGTAAAAAATTTAGTTAGATAAAGATTTAAATAACAGTGGTGTATCTGTTTTTTTCTTATTTGTAATTAGTTTGTTTTATCTAGTTTTTTAATAAATCAAGTCAATGCCTTTCAGCATACGAACCACATTTTCGGCTCCCCATTTTCGCCACCAAAACCGCGACACATATATACCCAACAAGGCACAATGCACCGCAAAGCAGTCCATATACTTAATACAAAGTTAATCAAGATTTTCTTAACAACCAAAAAAATTCATCTTTTTCCCGAAAATATTTCACTCTATGATGCACTCCAGAGCCCTTTTGGGGCAATATTTCCAGTTTTTGCGACACCTTATATTTATATAAGTAAAATAAGTCCCGTTATAACCCTCTCGAAATCTTCACAATAGCGCAGACCGCAGCCTCACGACACTGTAAATTTGCTTTTTCGGGGCAAGATTGCGATATTTGCATTTGCAAATCGAAAATTACGATGGATTGGCTGATTGATTTAGGATATGCTGGGTTGTTTATAGGAACTTTCGTCGCAGGAACCGTGCTGCCGTTAAGTTCCGACGTGCTGCTCATTGGCCTGCTCGCCGCCGGCGGCAATCCCATTGCGTGCCTTGTGGTGGCCACGCTCGGCAATTGGCTCGGCGCAATGACCTCGTACTATCTGGGTTGGTATGCCAAGTGGGAATGGCTTGATAAATACTTCAAAATAAAGCCCGAAACCATCGCTCGTCAGCAGCAACGCATCGACCGCTACGGCATTTGGCTCGCAGCGATCTATTGGGCACCGATTGTGGGTATAGTGATTATGGTCGCACTCGGACTCTACAAAACACGCCCGCGCGCAACCGCCTTGATCGCCCTTGTCGGGGCGTTTTTACGTTTCTTGTTCTGGATTCTAATGAATTCGGTACTCTTGCAACCAGCCCTATCTTCGGTTATCTAACTCATTGAGGGCAAAGGCATAAGCGCCAAGCGACACCGCGCGACTCGCGCCCAACTTTGAGAAGACGATACCGATACGTTTCTCGGGATCATAGCTAACCGTACGCTCACTGCCATAGACCTTCAACTCTCGCTGCTCACCTCGCGCGAAACGCTCAAACTGCGCCTCATCGTCAAGTTCATAAACTGCAACGGGCATACGTGCCGTACGCTCCCCTTCGGTCAATTGCGATAGTGTCGAGCGCATCTCGGCCAGCACCGAGGGCATTATATATTTACGCGCACCTGTCAATCCGCCACCCACGACGATCAAACCATCTAACAACGATGCCACCGATGCAAAAGCATCACCCGTCGCGCGACCAAACTCGGCGAACGAGCCAATAGCTGCCGCGCGATCACCCTCGCGCACACCCTCGGCAATCTCGAATATCGCTTTCGGCGTAAGTCCGTGATCCTCAACGCCAGACAACTCGCCATAGACGCGCTGCACGGCACGAATCGACACGCTATCCTCAACAATCGCATCGGGATAGATTCGGTTACGCAGGCAGTAAATTTCGACACACGAATTGTCGCCCACATGCATTCTGTTATCCACCGACATTCCGAATCCAAAGCCCGTTCCCCAGGTGAAGCCCAGCAGGTTATGGAATTCTTTGACACTTCCCGCCGCCTTCAATCGCTCATTCACTTCGGGCAGCGCACCCGCCAACGCCTCGCCGTATGCAAACAGATCTGCATCGTTGTTGATCCAGACGGGCAGTCCGAATCGCTCCGAGAGATAATCACCAAGCGCCACACCCTCGCTCAAACAGGGGAACGTAGGCAGAAAACCGCCACCGATAATTCCACGCGTATAGTCTGCCGGACCGGGGAATGCAAAACTGATAGCAACGGGCTTTTGATCGAGCTGTGCAATCACACGTTCAAAACCCTCAACGATGGTCTGCATACAGAGATCCAGATCGTGAGCATTCGAGGGCAATGTAACCGGTTCGGCGACAAATTGATTTGCGCGAATCGCGCCAAAGACGAAATTGGTACCGCCCGCATCGAGCGTAACGACGGTACGAGGGTCGTTGCTATACATAGTTTCAACTGTTTTTGTGTTGGTCGATCGAGCAAATTTCGCACCCTTCGCGCGCGCTCGATAGCTCAAAGTTACTGATTTTCGGCGAAACACCAATACTCTATCTAAAAAAAAGACTGCTCGAATTACTCCGAGCAGTCTTTTATATAAATAAAAGCAAATTTTACTTACCCTCTTCGAACTCAACGCCCAGACGCTTACCCGTGCGGAACTTCGAGTTCTCCATCTTGGTATTGAACTGATCAACCGTTGCGCGGCTGACACTGTTATAAGGCGGAACCAGAAGATCGAAATCAAAAGCAAACTCGATCGCCGACTCCAACACCGAGATAATCGTCGTGCGGTCGATGCGCTCATTGCCGAAATTTCGATAGTCGTACGAGGTATTCATACGGCCCTCGACAAAAAATGCATTCTCCGAGTTAATAAACAAACGACCAATCAGATAGCCCTCATCCTCGTTACGATTATAGCGGAACGAGTCGGCCAAGAAGTTGTAGATATTGATCACACCGCAATAGCTGCGATCGCGATCCTCACGCACATACTCCTCGCCCAAAACGGCGTGCGACGAATCGAAATCGAAGACATTGGTATGCATCGTAAAGATCAGCATCTCGCCTGCGATCTGGATCTGCGCTTCGAACTTACCACGGTCGCGGTAGTCGATTCGTACTCGTTTGTCGAGCTTGCCTTCAAGCTCATCATCGAATTCGGCATTCATCTCGTGAAGAGACTCCTTCAACAGATTGAATGCAGTAAAGGTGTTATCGAACACCCTCTGTTTAAGATTTGATTTTTTGATCAGGGTCGCAAGAATCTCCGATCTATGACCCAACGTATCGTTATCCATATATAAATTAAAAATGTTGTCTTATCGCAATCTGATATGCTCACCCTCTTGCAACGCAGCATCGTTCGAGAGGCGGTTGAGCTGTGCCAACTTGGTCAGACGAACGCCGTACAACTGCGCCACTGCGCGCAACGACTCACCCTCCGAGGCAGTATGATAGAGATCCGCACCCACATAGCGAGGTTGCTTACGCTCCACAAAGACACGCTCGCCCTCAACGAGTGTCGCACCGGCAGCTACATCGTTGAATTTAAGGATCTTCTTGGTCGAAAGATTGAACGCACGCGCAATCGTCTCATAACTATCGCCTGCCTTCGCTTCAACATAGCCAATACCATTGACCGTTTGCAGAGCATAGCCATTATGGCTGTTCAGGGCAACCGTATAGTTATCGATATCGACCACCGTAGCGCTCTGTGTCGCAGGCGTTTCAACCGTTACAGGCTGCTCCTCGCGGATCTGCTCTTCAACCTCGACAATCTGCTCGACACGCTCCTCCAACGGATTCTCGCCACGGTCAAAGAGGTATAGCTTATTCTCCTCGATGATACGGATCAACTTCTCGGCATAGAGCGGATCGGTAGCATATCCTGCCGCCTTCAAACCACGTGCCCACGCTGCATAATCGGTCTCCGAATGGCGGAACAGCGAATCGTAACGCGGCTGCGTATCGAGATACGAGGCGTGATCCTCATACGACTCCTCGGCCGTATTGTATTTACGAAAGCACTCGCCTTTGGCATCGTCATCGTGGCTGATGGTCATACCGGTCCAATTCTTCTTGCACTTAATACCGAAGTGGTTATTTGCCTCGACTGCCAGACGACCATTGCCATTATTCGATTCGAGAATACCCTGCGCCAGCGTAATGCTCGCCGGAATACCATATTTCTCCTGATGTTCAACAGCGATCGAGTTGTAACGGGCAATATACTCGTTAGTGGTATATGTTATGCGACTCTGCGAAACGGCCTTCGCACAGACAAACAGTGCGACGAAGGTCAAAAGCAGCGTACCAAGAATCTTTTTCATTGATCGAAATCGGTGATTATTAAAGTGCAAAGGTAATGAAAGTTTGCACATTTATTGCACGAGAGGGGCAGAAAGAGTAACAATTTTAATTTTTTGCACTTTTTCTTGCTTTCAATGCAACATTATTGACTACTTTTGCGTCTTATTAAATAAAATAGCACCTTTTGGGGCCCAAATGGTCGATCAATTGACACCTATTTGGTCGGCCGAAAAGCACAGAAAGCATAGTTTTACGCTTGTAAGCAAAGCAATTGACAAGCATTGCAAACAGTTGATTATTAATTATAACAAACCATACAGATTTATGTTTACCGAACACGCTAACGAAATTTTCTTCCGTGCTATTGATGACTATCATCGCTACGACAATGTAGATACCCCGATCGAAAACCCCTTCGAGGAGGGCTCGCTCGACCATCTTCTCTATTTGAAGAATTGGATCGACACCGTTCAGTGGCACTTCGAAGATATTATCCGCGATCCGCATATCGACCCCGTTGATGCGCTCAATTTGAAGCGTCGCATCGACCGCTCGAATCAGGTACGTTGCGATATGGTCGAGTATATCGACTCGTACTTGCTCAATAAGTACAAGGATATCACTCCCGCAGCCGATGCTCGCATCAACACCGAGACCCCCGCGTGGGCAATCGATCGACTGTCGATTCTTGCGTTGAAGATCTACCATATGCGCGCAGAGGTTGAGCGCGACGATGTCGATGAGGAGCACCGCGCAGCGTGTCAGGCAAAGCTCGACGTGCTGATTCAGCAGCAGCAGGATCTCTCGACCGCAATCGAGGAGTTGATCGAGGATATCGAGGCAGGTCGCAAATATATGAAGGTATATCGTCAGATGAAGATGTACAACGACCCCGCACTCAACCCCATTCTCTATGCAAAAAAGCAGTAGGATTCTCGTCGTTCGACTCTCGGCGATGGGAGATGTAGCTATGTCGGTTCACGCCATAGCCGCACTGCGTCGTACCTATCCCGACCTTGCAATTACGATCTTCACACGAAAGAGGTTTATACCCTTCTTCCGCGATGTTGAGCGTCTGGACTTTATAACGCTCGAAGGCGAAACAGGCCAAACAGGCGTGAAGCGCATCTTTCAGGTTGCCCACGAGGCGGCAGCGAGTGGCGTTGATATGGTTGCCGATCTGCACGATGTTCTGCGCAGTAAGCTGTTGCGAGTGTTGATGCGTCTGCAAGGTTGTCGCATTGCGAAGATCAACAAGGAGAAGGAGCTCAAACAGCGCGCTATCCGCCCAACAAACAAGGACTTAACGCAACTGCGCCACAGCGTCGAGCGTTATGCCGAGGTCTTTGCCCGTTTAGGTTATCCTATCGAGCTAAACACCGTCGAACGCCATCCTCGCACCATTCCTGCTCCTTTTGCTCCGCGTACCGAGGGACGTTGGATTGGCATTGCGCCATTCTCGAAGCAGGAGGGCAAGACCTACCCCTCGCCTCTACGCGAAACGTTGGTTGAAATGGCAGCCAAAGAGTTCGATCGCGTTTTTATCTTCTCCGGTGGTGGTGCAGAGCTCGAATTTGCAAATGCAATGGAGAGCCGTTTCGACAATGTTACAGCCGTCTTCGGTCGCATACGTCTTGATGAAGAGATCGATCTTATGGCAAATCTCGATGCCGTTGTATCGATGGACTCGTCGGCAATGCATATGGCCTCGCTCGTCGGCACACCGATTGTATCGGTTTGGGGTGCGACACATCCCGCAACGGGTTTTTACGGTTGGGGCAGCGATCCCGCGAGTCAGATTCAGATTGACCTTCCGTGCCGTCCTTGCTCGGTCTATGGCGAACGCGAGTGCCAATTTGGTGATCATCGCTGTATGCACGGCATTGATCCCCGATTGATTTTCGAACGACTGAAAGCGGTTGCTCAATAAAAGGCAGAAAATGATTACCCAAAAACTAAATAAAAAGGCGCGGCTCACACCGCGCTTTTCTATTTATTGCGAAGAGGTTACGCGCCCATAATCCGCGACAGCCAAATGCAGATTCAACGCCGCCTGTAACGCATTCTCATAGACCTGCAACCAAGACAACTGCGCCGAGAGCACGTCGAGAATAGTCAGCTCACCCTCGTTATAAGAGTAGGTGCTCAATGCGAGATTTTCGCGGGCAATTGCAAGATTGCGAAACGAAGATTGCCACTGCGAAAGGCTATTCGTAATCGCCGACCAAGCGTCGGTCTCGTCGCGAATGATCTGATCACGCAGTTGCTCACTCTCCCAATGACGAGCATCCAGATTTTTACGAGCAATGCTCTCGGCTCGCCGACGTGCGCCCCAATGAAATATCGGGACATCGATCGAAAGATAGACCGAGCCATTGATAGTGGTATGCCAATCGTGGTTGGGCGATCGCGTTTGCCACACGCCACCCACACCTGCGGCAATCTGCGGAAGATATGGAGCACGAGCCGAGCGCACAGCGATAGAGGCCTGATCTATACGAAGTTGTGAGGCGACATAATCGCTTCGACGGTCAAAGACCTCATCCAAAGACATTCGTTCGGGCATCTCCGCCGCGCACATAACACTATCACGCGGCACGTTACCCACCGCCTGCTCAACACCCATCAAGATATTGAAATTGTGCAACGTGGTTTGATATAGCTGTTCGGCTGCGACCAATCCATATTCAGCCTCACTCAATCGCGTATCGGTCATCAGCACATCGCTCCGCGAGATATATCCATTCTCGAAGCGAGCATCCACCACCCGCTTCAACGAGCGAATAATCTCGACATATTGTCGTGTCAATCGCAACCGATCGCGCGCCGCCGCCAGATTCCAATAGGCATACTCCGCAGCATAGGCCACCTCGACATAGGAGAAAAACTCCTCACAGAGAGCCACATCGGCTCCTACTCGCGCACTCTCATAGGCCGCGCGACGTGCTCCGCCAGCATATATCGTCTGAACGACAAGCGGTTGCAACGAAAACGAAAAGGGCTCTACCCCATCCAGCTGACGCATATCGAAATTGAATCGTCCCGCCGCATCGAGCTGTGGCAACATACCCGTTCGACTCAAACGCATCTGCTCCTCGGCCGAGAGTGTCGTCGCACGCGCAATGCGCAACTCGTGGCTATATGCCAAAACTGCATCCCGATACTCCTCGGTCGATAGTTGCGTTTGGTTGCTCTTCGACAACTCTTGCGCCAACGCCTGGGCTCCAAACGCAGTAATACAAACAAGCGAAATTATAGTGGTCAAATGTTTCATCGTTCGATCGGTTTACGGATATTGAAAAAGAGCGAATAGCAGACAGGCAAGAAGAAGATTGTCAGCAATGTAGCCATCAGCAAGCCACCCATAATCGTCGCAGCCATACCGCCAAACATCGCATCGAACAACAGTGGCAGCATACCCAAAACGGTCGTTATCGAGGCCACTGCAACGGGCACAACTCTCTGCTGAGTTGCCTGCACAAGAGCCTCATAAGGGGCCTCTCCCGAACGGGTTTGGAGATCAATTTGATCGACCAGAACAACCGCATTTTTGATATTCATACCCACCAGACCAAGCAGTCCGAGCAGCGCGAAGAAATCGAACATTCGCCCCGCAACGAGCAGACCGGCAACCACACCGACAAAGATCAGGGGTAACATCAACATAATTACGATCGGTCGTCGAAAATCGCCAAACAGCAGCAGTAACACAAAGAAAATCAATATCATCGACAGTGGCACATTAGCCGCCAAAGCCCGATTCGACTCACTCTGCGACTCCTGCTCGCCGAAGATTCGCATTGAGTAGCCCTCCGGCAATGACACCTCGCGCTCCACACGTGCAAGAAGGCGATCAAAGAGTTCCTTCGAATTTTGCCCACGCGCAGGATCACATTGAGCCTTCATCACTCGCTCGCGGTTAAATCGCTTAATAACCCCCAGACGATAGTCAAAATCGAATCGCGATACGGCCTGTTCCAAAGGATAGACACGCCCGTTAGGGGTGAAAACAGGAAGCACCTGCATATTCGTAAGATTGTAATTATCAATGTTTTCGTCTTTCAATACAATCGGCACACGACGATCATCCTCTCGAAAAATACCAAGTTCGTAACCTGACGTGGCGAGTGTAATACTTCGCGCCATCTGTTCGCGCGAGATGCGAATACGTTGCCCCGTCATCTGCGAATATACGGGCAGCCACGTCGGCACACGATTGCCCCAACTATTGCGAATATTTGTCGCACTGCCATCCTCGCGCATAATCGCCATTACGCGATTCGTTAGCGCGGCGAGCGTATCAATATTGTTGCCGATAAAGCCGAATTCGATCGCGCTTTCAGTGGCAGGAGATAGCTTAAAAAGCGATGATCGAACCCACACATCGGGCTGATTTTCAAAAGCATATTCACTAAAACGATGCTCAACTGCCGCCGTCGAGTCGGCAGTAGTCAGTTCAACGAGAATGTTTGCAAAGTTATCGCGAGGGCCAAACGACGAGCTGGCCAAATAGTATCGTGGAGGTGTCGAGCCAACCGTAGCCGAGACCCTGCGCACCGAGGGCTGACGTTCCAACCAATCGCACATCTGCTCGACACGCTCCGCCGTAGCCTCAATATTGAAACCGTCGGGTAGAAAACAATCGACACGGAAATAGGGTTTATCGAGCGACGGGAAGAAGTTCTGCGGCATCTTACGCATCGCTAACAACGAGCCCGCAAAGAGCAACAAAACCACGCAGACGGTCAGTGCGCGATGTCTCAACAGCCATTCGAGCATACGCGTAAAGCGCTGATAAAACGGCGTATCGAACGGATCTTTATCAGTCGTGGCAACAGGGCGCATTAGAGCAATGCCGAAGAGTGGCGTTTGGGTGAGGGCAAGCACCCAACTCAAAACGAGCGACACGGCCAACACCACAAAAAGGGGCTTGACCATTTCGGCAACAGCCGACGCCGCCAACTGCAACGGCAGGAATGAGCACACGCCTATCAACGTGGCACCCAGCAAGTTCCATTTCGGGCGCGACGCTCCTTCGACGAGTGCTACGGCAGGTTTCACACCGCGGTCGATCATTCGGCGGGCGTTATCGACCACCACGATCGCATTATCGACCAACATTCCCATTGCTATAATAAACCCTGCCAGCGAGGTACGATTCAATCCCTCGCCCACGACAAGCATCACCAATAGCGTACCCCCAATCGCCAGCACAAGCGACGAGCCAATCACAACGCCCTGTCGCAATCCCATAACGAGCATTATCACCGCCACAACAATCGCTACAGACTCAAACAGATTGATAATAAAGCGATTATTGGCCTCACGAGCGATCTGGTCTTCGGGATATAGCTCAACAATCTCCATTCCGAGAGGCATCTGTTCTCCCAATCGCGCAAGTTCGGTCGCCACCTTGCGACCACTGCGCACCACATCGCGTTCGGGATCAGTCGCAATTCCGATTCCAATCGCGTGCTCACCGTCGATACGCATAATCGATGTAGGCGGCACAACCTCCTCACGTTCGATTCGCGCCACATCACCCAGTCGAAACTGCTTGCCCTCGGTCGATGTAAGCAACTGATCAGCAATATCTTCAAGCGAACGATAGGTGCCCGTTTCAAGGATTCGGATCTGCATCTCGCCCGCCAATTTCTCGCCACTATCGACCACGCGATTCTGTCCGCCCATCGCTGTAATAATCGCTTCGGGGCGTATCGAAAAATTGCTCAATCGCGCCATCGAAACATATACATTTACCACAGGTTGCGGCTCGCCATAGAGTGTAACTTTTTGCACACCGTCGAGCGTTACGATCTGTGTTTTGATCAACTGCGCCCATCGTCGCAGCTCCTCGTCATCGATACCCGCATCGCCTTTCAAACCATAATAGATACCATACAAATCGCCAAAATCATCTCCAACTGCAATCTCTGACGCCCCATCAGGCAGCTGATTCTGAATATTTTGCACCTTTCGTCGCAGTTCGTCCCACATCTGCGGCATACGCTCGGCCGGGGTCGAAGGCAACAGTTCAACTACGATACGCGAAAGCCCGTACGAGGACTCCGACGTAATTTTATAAACCGACCGCATCGATTGAATCTCTCGCTCGATCGGCTCGGTTATAAGTCTTTCAACCTCCTCGGGTGAAGCTCCGTCGTAATGGGTCATCAACACCGCACTCTTAATCACAAATGGAGCATCCTCCTTCTTTCCGAGCCGCGTGAAGGCATACACACCGCCCAGAAGCATTATCGCCAACAGAAACCAGATCACATTGGGTCGGCGAAGTGAATAGTCAGTCAAATTCATTGCTTCGATCGCTTTTATTGTATAACTACCACTCGCTCACCATCTTGCAAACGATAAACTCCCGCTGTAACGATCTTCTCGCCACCCGTCAGACCACTGCGCACAACCACCCGATCGCGCCCGAAGATCTCGCCCAACTCGACCCGTTGCAGATGTACTTTATCGCCACTCACCACCCAGACGTATGTTCCGCCCTCGATCGGGGCATATATCGCACTTAACGGCACCGATACCTCATCGCTCGCCCGCGACTGATCAATCTGCATCGTTACGGTGCAGGACATACCGGGAGTGATATCAAATCGACCAGCCGGCAGCGGCTCACGCAGACCGAGCGACACGGGAAATCCCGACGCATCAGACGAGGTCTGCACATACTCTTTCAGGTAGGCAGGGAATTGCACTCCACGATAATTATCAAATTCGACCGAGAATCGTATCGCGGTATCGCTCAACACATTAAGCCCGCTTTCAGGCATCGTGAATTTAACACTTCGAGAGCGCGGATCGACCAAACGTACAATGCTCTGCCCTGCCGATACCCGCTGATAGGTATCGACAAATTGACGCTCGATAATTCCCTCGAATGGTGCGCGGAGCTTTGTTTCGGCAAGGATATCGGTTGCATTCTCATAGTCGGCTCGTGCCTGCACAAATTGGGTTTGCGCAATCTCATATTCTGCACGCGAAATAGCCTGACGGTCAAGCAGTCGCTTTGCGCGTTCATACTTTGCTCGTGCCGTCTCGAAAGCCGAACGCGCAGCATCGCGTTGCAGTTGGAACTCCTTCGGGTCGAGTTGCGCAATGACATACCCCGCAGGAATCAAACGCCCCTCGCTGATGTCGATACGCTCGATCAAACCGCCCACCTTAAATGCTAAATTTGTGGAGTTATCGGCAGTGGACATTCCGGCAAAATCCTTATCAATAAAATTCAGTCGCTCAACGGTTTGCACCTTCACGCGACGTTCAGGCAGGTCGTTTGGCAGACCTCCGCGGCACCCCACCAACACCACGAATGCGAGCAACATTATCACACGAAATTTGTTTATCATAGCGCACAAAAAAAGTTACCGAAGCGAGCACTGTGCTCACCTCGGTAACGTCGCTCTTCAATTTTCGTGCCCGCGTTCGGGCCGTGCGCTACGCCGTCAGTTCAGCCACCGTAGCCTCGACAAATGCGATCAGATCGTGCGGCGAAATCGCGATCTGCAAACCTCGCACGCCTGCACTGATATAGATACGTTCGTGGTCAAGGCAACTGCGATCGATAAAGATCGGGAAAGGCTTTTTCATCCCGATTGGCGAGCACCCTCCGCGAATATATCCCGTCGTCGCAAGCAGTTCGCGCACGTGAATCATCTCGGCACTCTTGTTTCCCGACACGCGCGCTGCCGCTTTCAAATCGACTTCACAGTTGCCTGCGATGACACACACGAAGATTCCCGCGCGATCGCCTCGCAGTACCAATGTTTTGAATACCTGCTCGATAGGTTCGCCCAACTGCTCGGCTACATGGCAAGCGTCGAGGTGCTCCTCATCGACTGCATAGGGAACTAACTCGTAAGCTATTTTGGCACGATCGAGCAGACGTGCAGCATTTGTCTTATTGATTTTTGCCATTGTTTTCTCGCATTTACTGCACAAATATACGAACTTTACGCTAACTTTGTACCACGAAAAAAATCATCTAAAAATGGAACGAAGACAGAAAGTATTCGACTACCTTGACTCGCACTCGATCCGTTACGAGTGGTACGAGCATCCCGAAGCACCCACGATCGAGATCGCACGCGAACATTGGCGCAATGACGGCTCGACACATTGCAAGAACCTCTTTTTCCGCAACCATAAGGGCAATCGCCACTACCTCGTTTGTTTCGACAGCGCACAGAATATGGCTATTCACGACCTCGAACATCGCCTGCATCAGGGCAAGCTCTCATTCGCCTCGCAGCAGCGTATGGAGCGCTATTTGGGTTTGTTGCCAGGGTCGGTATCGCCCTTCGGACTGATCAACGACGAGGAGAGCCACGTGCATCTGTTCCTCGATCGTAATCTGCTCGACCGCCCATCGCTCAGTTTCCACCCCAACGACAACCGCGCTACGGTGGTCATCTCGCGCGAGGAGTTTGAGCGCTACCTTTCGCTGGTCGGAAACAGCTACGAGTATATCGAGTTGTATTAGAAACAATTGGCGATTTTGTAAAATCGCCACACCTTCAGGGACTCGCCCTTCGGGCGACCGCCCCAGCCCCCGAAGGTGCGTATATCGCTCAAACAAAAGCCACGCTCTTTGCAGAACGTGGCTTTAATTATAATGCGTAAATCGAAAAGTTATTTCTTCGCTTTCACATAATAATCAATCGCTTTGGCGGCACGACGACCAGCACCCATAGCGAGAATCACGGTTGCTGCGCCCGTAACAATATCTCCACCCGCAAAGACACCTTCGCGCGAAGTACGGCCCTCATCATCAGCCACGATGCAACCGCGGCGGTTGGTTTCAAGGCCTTCAGTCGTAGCCGCAATCAGCGGATTGGGCGAGGTTCCGAGCGCCATAATGACCACATCGCACTCGATCTCGAACTCCGAGTCCTCCTTAACAACAGGCGAACGACGACCCGACTCATCGGGCTCACCGAGCTCCATCTCGACACAGCGAACGGCACGCACCCAACCCTTATCCGTACCGAGAACCTCGATCGGATTGGTCAGCATACGGAATTCAATACCCTCCTCTTTGGCGTGATGCACCTCCTCGACACGCGCGGGCAGTTCAACCTCCGAACGGCGATAAACGATCGTAGCCTCGGCACCCAAACGCTTTGCCGTACGCACAGCATCCATCGCTACATTGCCACCTCCGACAACCACCGCGCGACTACCTGCATAGATCGGCGTATCGTACTCTCCGTCGTACGCGTGCATCAGATTGGCACGAGTCAGGAACTCATTTGCCGACACAACCCCATTCAGGTTTTCGCCATCGATACCCATAAATCGGGGCAGACCTGCACCCGAGCCGATAAATACTGCATCGTAACCCTCCTCATCAAGCAGTGAATCAACCGTTACGGTGCGACCTGCAATAGTATCCGTTTCAAACACAACGCCCAAACGGCGCAACGAGTCAATCTCGCGAGCCACGATACGCTCCTTGGGCAGACGGAATTCGGGAATACCATAGACCAGCACGCCGCCAACCTTATGCAGAGCCTCGAAAACACGCACCTCATAGCCCAATTTAGCCAAGTCGCCCGCACAAGCCAGGCCCGACGGACCACTACCGATAATTGCCACGCGATGACCATTCGGCGTAGGTCGTTGATCATCAGTTCGACCGTGTTCGATCTTCCAATCACCAACGAATCTTTCGAGTTTGCCGATTGCAACCGGCTCACCCTTAATACCCAGAATACAAGCACCTTCGCACTGCGACTCCTGCGGGCATACGCGACCGCAAACACTCGGCAGCGAGCTATCACGTGCAATGGTATCGGCCGCAGCCTGCAACTCGCCCTTCAACACGTGGCCGATAAATTCGGGAATCGAAATAGAAACAGGGCACTGTGCCACACATCGCGGATTCTTGCAGTTCAAACAACGCGACGCTTCGAGTTGTGCCTCTTCGAGGTTATAGCCGTAGCAAACCTCCTCAAAATTGGTTGCGCGCACCTTCGGATCCTGCTCGCGGCAAGCCACACGCGCTATTTTGTTAGCCATAGTTTCTTCGTTTTGGGGTTATTTATCCAGACCTACGCGACACTTATGTCCTGCGGCACGCTCGGCAGCAATAGCATTGGCGCGCTCCTCCAACGAGCGATACATACCCTGACGGCGCATTGCCTCGTCGAAATCGACCTCAAAGGCATCGAACTCGGGGCCATCGACACAAGTAAAGCGCGTACGACCACCCACCGTTACACGACAAGCACCGCACATACCCGTACCATCGACCATCAACGCATTGAGGCTCACCGTAGTTTTCAGATTATATTCACGCGTGGTGAGCGTTACGAACTTCATCATAATCATCGGGCCGATCGCAACCGCCTCGTCATACTTCGCGCCACCGTCAATCAACTCGCGGATCAGAGCCGTAACCATGCCCTTGAAGCCCGCCGAGCCATCATCGGTTGCGATATGCACCTTTGCAACGGCCGACATACGTTCGGTAAAGATCAGCATATCTTTGGTCTTGGCACCGATAATCACCTCACACTCAACGCCTCGTTCCGAGAGCCACTTCACCTGCGGATATACCGGTGCCGTACCTACACCACCCGCCACAAATAAGAAACGACGCTTGCGCAACTCCTCGATCGGCTCTTTGACAAAATCCGAAGGGCGACCTAACGGACCTGCAAAGTCGATCAGCGACTCGCCCTCCTCCAAAGCTACAACCTTACGCGTCGAAACGCCAATTGCCTGTGTAACAATCGTTACCCAGCCCTCTTCCGAATCATAGTCGGCAATGGTAAGCGGAATACGTTCGCCGTGCTCGTCGGCACGAACGATCACAAATTGTCCCGGCAGTGCCGCGCGGGCAACTCGCGGAGCCTCGATGCGCATCTCCCAGATGCCCATTGCAAGCTCTCGTTTGTAAAGAATTTTATACATAATCTATCTTCGTTTTTTAATCTTTCTATCTTACGACACCCGTAATGCGCAACTGACGCATTGGGCGTTCCGGATCATTGGTTATCAGCACTATGCGTTCAATAGCACGACCATAATCCAACTTTGAAGGATCGACCGTAACGGTCATAACCACACTCTTCGACGGCTCAACCTTTGCGCCCGCCGCAAGCGACGTTGTGATAGCCTCGTGGCTCGGTGCAATCGAACGCACAAAGAGCGGCTCGCCACCATTATTTGTCAGTCGAACGCTCAACGCGAAGGGCTTATCACTCTTATTGACCTCCTCGAACTTCAACATCTGTCGCTCGAATTCTGCCTTCGGGGCGAGTTCGTTATTCAGAATCTCGAATCGCTCAATGGCATAGCCGTTGGTTGCGATCAGCATAACATCGTCGCTACCCTCGACTCGCAGTTCAAACTTATCGCTCAACTCGCCAAAAAATCCCGATGAGCGCGATACGGCGTACGTGAATTCGGCGCGACCACTTGCCCCCGCCGGAATCGTCTGCGGAAAGTTATGTCGCAGAAAACCACTCTCGGCGCTCTGCGTCAAGCGCACTGCAATCGGCTCTGACGAAGTGTTTATATAGTTTATATATAATGACTTACGTTCATTCTGCGTTACATAGTTAAAAGGCAACGTACGCGCACTCACACGCAAACCACTCTCACCCACCGCCGCAGGATAAAGCTCTTCAACACTCTTCGTACGACCGATCACACTGCCCGTAATACGCAACATGGTACGATAGCGACGACCACCTGTAAATACGGTTATCTCCTTCGAAAACTCACCGGGACGGTTGGCCGGGTCAAACGTTACCTTCATAACGCCGCGCTCACCTGCCAAAATCGGCTTACGGCTGAATTCGGGCGTGGTACATCCACACGAGACATTGACCTGGTCGATCACCACAGGTTGCTTGCCACGATTGACATATTCAAAAGTGCACGACACCTTGCCGTCATCCTCGCGAATCGTACCGAAATCCCACACCGTACGGGTAAAACGCAATGATGATTGCGCCGAAGCCGACATAGCGACAAGGCTCAACAACGCGACTGCAAATACCCGCAAGGCGATATTTTTTGAGAAAACAGCCATACCTCTTTTATAATATCAGTACAAATATAGGGTTTTTGACGGAAAAACGCATTTTTTTGAGAATAATTGTGATTTTTTTATCGAAAATATTTGGAGGTAACAAAATTTGACGTATCTTTGCACTCGCAAAACGAAAGGAACTCGTTCCTCAAAAGTTGCATAAATTTTAATTGTTATTATTCCTCAATAGCTCAGTTGGTTAGAGCACCTGACTGTTAATCAGGGGGTCGTAGGTTCAAGTCCTACTTGAGGAGCGAAAGGAGATGCAAAAGCATCTCCTTTTTCGTTTTTGGTTGATTTATCAACCATATCGCAACCCAAATGTCCATTTCTTCGAAAGAAGTTGCAATTTTGGAGTTTCATCGCTATATTTGCCATAACAAACTATCCGAAAAATGACACATATCGAACTACTGATCATCGCTATCGGACTCTCAATGGATGCCTTTGCCGTTGCTATCGGCAAGGGGCTGTCGGTGCAGAAGGCACAGCCCACACACTATCTGAAAGCGGGCGTTTGGTTTGGTGGGTTTCAGGCACTTATGCCTGTTATCGGATACTATCTCGGCTCGACATTTTCGAGCTTCGTAGCCAATGTCGATCATTGGATTGCATTCATTCTGCTCGGTTTGATCGGTGCTAATATGATCCGCGAGTCCTATTCGGGCGAGAGTTGCGAGGTCGATCCCGACTTCTCAACACGCTCGATGTTGCTGCTCGCCATTGCGACAAGTATCGATGCCCTTGCGGTGGGTGTTTCGCTCGCCTTCTTGGGAGTTCCTATCCTCGGTGCCGCCCTGGCAATCGGCATCACAACATTCCTATTTTCAGCCGCAGGAATACGCATCGGCAACATTTTCGGGTGTCGATACAAGTCAAAGGCCGAACTTGTCGGAGGTGTGGTTTTAGTGGCTATGGGTATTAAAATTCTGCTTGAACACACTCTTGGATAGCCAAGAGAGATTCAAACTTCACTATTCAAGACTCAAAAATCAAGATTCAAAACGCAAAACGCAACATAAAAGCAGAGCCGCACCCCGAAGAGTGCGGCTTTTTTCACCCAGAATGACAAGTTGATTACAACAGAATCTTCACACCTGCCGTACAATTCACACCCATCGATGGGTAGAGCGGATAGATATAGTTGCGGCGATTCAGCAGATTATTGACCTCGGCCCACACCGAGAAGCGTTTGCCGATGCGGTACTCTGCCTCAACGCCCAAATCGATACGCACGGGGCAGCTCTGCTCGAAACTATAACCGAGATACTCACCCTCGGCGAAGGTTGCATATTGCAGGCAGTCGTAACCATCCGTCGCGCCGAACTTAACACCCACCATAAATTTCGCTGACGAGTAACGCACCTTGAAATCAACATCGTATGCAGGCAACGGCTTACGACCATCACTGTAAGCAAGCATATAATAGAGTGCCTCACTACCCTCGGCAGCACCCGAAATACCTGTGAATCTATCGATTTGCTCACCAATTCGGTTGATATGGTAACGCGCATCGAGCACAAACTCCAAACCGCGCGTGGGGCGCAACGTAAGCTCGCCACCGATATCGATACGTGTCAATTTATCGGTCAAGGGGAAGTAGTATGCACCCAGCAGGCAAGGATACAACATTCGATTGTTGATATATGCGCCAGCCCAAACGCTATAATCGAGCACCTTAGAGTGCGTAGCACCCATCAGACCTAAACGCACCTTATAGACATCGGCATTTGCACCGTTATAGACGGGAGCAACGTAGGGATTCTGCACTCTCAACGTTCCGTAATTATGGGCTTGCAGACCGCCATCAGCCTCTACAAAGGGAGTGAAGAGTGCGCCATCGTTATAACTCAAACGCAGATAGGGGAACAGATGCACGCCCTTACTCTTCTCGCTGATAGCAAACGAAGCACCCAAGGCGTAGTGGCCGAGAGCCTCCAATGCCGAAGGATTGGCGGTGCAGTTATCGACCTGAATGGTTACGCCCGCCTCAACGTGCAGAGCGCCATTATCGAAGAGGTAACGCGGTGCGATAGTCAAAATCGAATTCTTATAGTCAGTATGCTTTGCACTTCTCATAAAATCGTAGCCGGCAAGGAGTCGTGCGCCGTGCTGCGAAAACATCTTTGCGAACTCCACTTTGGCCGACAGATCGGTCTGAACACCATTGAAATCGACCACCGATCCCTCTTTTATCGAGCTGACAAACAACTGATTAATCTTCGACGAGAGGTAGCTGCCCTTAACCTCGGCGCGAACATTCAGGAACGAGAGGTCGGTAAAGTCGCTACCAATCCATACTCGACCGCCAACGCCGAACGCATTGAGCGGATTTGTCGCATTCAGACCGATCGCGTTATCCATCGTAAAGCTCTGCGCCAGTTCGTCGGTCAAAGCCAGATCGCCATAATAGTGGCGCATGTCGTGCGAGGCATCAATATCGGCACCAATTGCGAAACGCTCACCAATCGAGTGCGATCCAAACAACTTCAAACGAGTATCGGAGTATGCGGCATTGCGCTTAATTCCCTGCAAATCGGCAATATTACACCACTGACCGCGATGAGCCACATCCACACCTACATAGTCGCGAGCCGAGGTGCTATACACGAAATTTAGATCGCACAGCGAATTAAGCGGATAACCCGCACCCGCCTTAATATAGAGCATCGGTTGGAACGGATAGACATAGACGCTGGTATTAGCCGCCGCAATGGGTCGCTGCTCGAAGACCGTATTCCACGCTACCGGCGTAATCGCGTAGTTCAATTCCGGATGCAGAGCTACCGTATCGTCCATTCGCGGTGCTACGGCCAATTTATCGGGAATTTCGAGATTGGGCGTATATTCTTTGGTTACAACAACCTCTTTCTCAATATCCTGCGCCACAACCGCAGCCGAGCACAAGAGCATTGCAAATATCAATAAAGACTTTCTCATAGTCGTTTTTAGTTTTCTTCGGGTTTCAGTTTTTCGATGCGCTGGCGAGCCTCCGCAACAATGCCGTCATCGGCAGGCGAATAACCATCCACTACACTGCGATATGTAGCACGTGCCTGGAAATCATCGCCCTTATCTCGATAGATATCACCCAATGTGATAAAGGCCTTCGCAACCCAATAGCTATGCGTAGTCTGCGAATCGGCCAAAGCATATACAGCCTCCTCGGCTACATCCGTACGACCTACGCGATACTCCATCTCGATCACGCGATATGCCGCTTCGGCACCCTCTGCGCTCTTGGGTTGCGTTGCCAAAACACGATAGAGAGCCATCGCCTCATTACCTCGATCGGCACGGTCAAGAGCCTTTGCTCGTGCATATCGCGCCTCGCGCAATGCCGTTGCATCGGTTGCCGACATCGTCTCGACACGCTCGGCCATCGCCAGAATACGCTCGTCGTTACCCGTCTTGACCGTCGAACGAACATATCCCGTAACGGCTGCCGTCTGCCTCTTCTGATCCTGCGTCAGCGCACTCAACGACAGATAGGCATCGGCTGCAACATCATATTGCTTTTCAGCATCGGCCAATGATGCCAAACGCTCCGTTCCGCGCAACGTATAGTCGTTTGCGGGCAATTCAACAAGCGACAATAGCGATGCAATCGCATCCGAACGACGGTTCAGGCGAGTGTAGCAATCACTACGATAGTAGAGCGCATCGGCCAGATAAGCTCCACGCGGATACTCTCGCACATAGCTGGTCATAGCCTCGGCGGCCTTCTCGACCTTGCCCGAAGTGTAAAGTCGCTGTGCAGCCATATAGGTCAGCGAATCGCGTTGCAAAACACTCATATCAGTTTCGATACCTGCCTTTTGTGCATAGGCGAAGTAGCCGCCGACATCGTTATTATCGACATAGATACCGCGCAGACCCACCAACGCATCACGCGCCTGCGACGATTTGGGAGCCGTTGCGATAACCTGCTTATAACAAGCCATTGCGTGATCGGCATCGCCCAAATTCTGATATACAAGACCCAAATCCGAGAGTGCTTGCACGTAATACTCCGAACGGGGATACTTTTTAACGAACTCATTCAGTGCATCGGCGCCCTCCTTATATCGCTCCTGCGACACATAGGTACGACCCAACTCATACGCCGCACGATCGGCATAACGACCCTCGCCCGAACGAGCAATTGAACGCAAAGCCTCGATCTTTGCAGGGACTTTATTATTCAATCCCAACACGATAGCTCGCTGATAGAGAGCATAATCACGCTCCGGCGAGAGAATTGCCGCCGACTGGTTATAGGCCTCGACAGCCTGATCGAACGAACGCTGTGCATAGAGAATATCGCCCTTACGGTTCAAAGCATCGGCGCGGAACTGATCCTGTGTCTTGTGCAGCCACAAGAAGCTATCGAAATTGCTACGTGCCTGCGAGCGATTGCCCGACTGCAAATTGGCATATCCGAGATTATAGTAAGCCATCTCATATTCAGGCTCACTCTTGGGCGCAAGCTGCAAATAGCGGTTGAACTTGGTCGCAGCCTCTTTATATTTACCCTCGCCGAGCAGAATCTCGCCCTGCCAGAAGCCCGCCAGAGCCGTATATTTAGCATTATAACGATTTTCGAGCGACTCTTCGAGCAGTGCCTTTGCCGACTGGCGATCGCCTGCGGCATACTTTTCGAGGGCTCGGAAATATGAGATCTTCTGCAATGCCGACTTGACATTGTTATCGGGATCGCGCATCTGCTTAATTGCCGCATAGGCCGCATCGTAGTTCTTCGAGTTGTAGTAGGCCGCAACAAGACACTCTCGCGCCTCGGATACACGTGCCGACTTTGGATAGCGGTCGATATATCGCGTCAGAATATTGATCGCCTCATTGAACTGGCCACCGCCCAACTCATACTGCAACTTTCCGTAGTTGAACAGCGCATCCTCCATAATATCCTTATCGAACGACATCGCCGAAGCCAACGCCATCGACTGCATTGCGCGAGTCTTATCACCCAACTTCAAACGGCAATCGCCCAGATGATAGGCCGCATTTTGCGTCAAGGCATCCTCCACTCCGCAAACCGATTGCAGATAGTCTGCCGCGCGCTGATACGCCGCCGAACGATAGAGAGCATAACCCATCATATATTGCTCCTCGCGCTCCATCTGACCGCCATCCTGCGCATAACTTTCAAGATATTTGATCGTGCTACCGAAATCGCCCAAACGGAACCACGACTCTGCTGCCACACGCTCAATCTCGGCACGGCGTGCAGGCGTAACCTGCGGAATCAACTTATCGCAATTCTCAACAACATAGTGGTAATTCTCCTGCTGGAACTCGATCTGTAACAGATAGAATGGCACAGCCAGCGCATAGCTTTGGTCCTGCTCGATCGAGCGGAAGCCCGCCTTGGCACGCTCCCATTCGCCACGTGCATAATCGATGTAAGCACGATAGTAACGAGCGTGAGGAGCATATTCGCTCTGCTCGGGCACACGTGCCAACTGCTCGTAGGCCTCTTCGTGGCGACCGACAACAAATTTCGAGTGGCCCGCCTTAAAGTCATACTCCGCCTGCGCAACCCTCTCCACACGTTGCACCTGCGCGAAACGATCGACAGCCGTCTGATAATCTGCGGCGGCATAGGCCAACGAAGCCGAAGCAAAGAGCATCTCGTTATCATAAGCCGACGAAGGATAGTTCGCCAAATAGCGATCGACGAGCATAACGGCATTCTCCGAATTTTGTTTGACTGCACACAGCGCGATATGGTACTCCACACGCTGACGCTCGATCGGCGTGAGCGAACCATCATCTTCGACCGAGCGCAACACTCGCTCGGCATCGCACCACTTACCCGCGGCGAAGAGCTCCTCGCCACGACGCATAGCCTCCTCACTCTGCGGCGAAGCGGCGAAAGCAACAGCCGAGAGAGTCAGGGCAAGAATTGAGGTTATAATTTTACGCATAAGCAATTATCGTTACCGTTCAATCTGACGGATTTAATCTCTGTTATTAACTTACAAAGATACAACTTTTTCGAGAACAACGCACGCGCTCGGGCGCGATTCTTGCACTTTACACCAACATTAACCGTTAATTGCTCATTTTTAATACATTTTCGACTATGCAAATCGTAAAACTCGAATTGTCCGCCGACAGCCGTTTCCGTCCCATCGGCGGTCGCAACCTCTCGGATTACAACCCCAAAGAGCTGATGCTCGCCGCCATTGCCGACTGTGCTGGTCGCACCGCACTCTCGATTATGGAGAAGATGCGGCTCGAACCCGTAGCCTTCGAAATCGATGTCGAAGGTACGCTCGACACGGGAGAGGTACGCGCCGAGAGCCGTTTCACAGCCCTGGTTGTTACCTACAATGTTACCTGCCTGCGTTTCGAGGATCAGGACCGTATCTCGCACGCCCTCGAACTCACACATGACAAACATTGCGGTCTGGTGGCAATGATGCGACGCGTAGCGCCTGTAGATCGCCGCATCTTGATCCACTCGATTGAGGGCGAGAATAAATAAACTTCGCCAATGTATCAAAACTAAAAATCGATCAACGAAGTGTGAAGTGCGAATAAAAAAGCCGCGCTCCAATATTGGAGCGCGGCTCGTCGTTTTCGAATCGTGGTGGTCTATCGCGGCAGAACCTCGATCTGCAACTTCGCATAAGCACGATCGGCCTTTGCCAAAGCCTCCTCAACGGTGTCGGCCGAAGCCAAAATCACACCCAGACGGCGATGACCTACAACCTCGGGCTTACCGAAAATACGGATCTGAACATCCTCCTCGGCCATAACCTCTTCGAGATTACCAAATACAACCTTATCGCTATCTCCCTCAACAACAATTGCTTTCGATGCCGAAGGACGATAGAATCGCACCGAAGGAATAGGCAGACCCAACACGGCGCGAGCGTGCAGAGCAAACTCCGACAGATCCTGCGAAATCATCGTAACCATACCCGTATCGTGCGGACGGGGTGAAACCTCGCTAAACAGCACCTCGTCGCCACAGATAAAGAGTTCAACGCCAAAGATACCGTAACCACCCAGCGCACCCGTAACCTTGCGAGCGATCTCCTCGGCCTTTGCAATAGCGATGTCGCTCATAGGTTGCGGCTGCCACGACTCACGATAGTCGCCATCGACCTGATGGTGGCCAATAGGTTTCAGAACGGTCGTACCGCCTGCATGGCGAACGGTGAGCAGTGTAATCTCGTAGTCGAACTTAACAAAGCCTTCAACAATCACGCGACCTGCACCTGCGCGGCCACCCTCCTGTGCGATCTTCCACGAGCGGTCGATCTCCTCCTCCGAGTGGCAAACACTCTGACCGTGGCCCGACGAACTCATTACGGGCTTAACAACACAGGGAGTACCAATCTCTTTCACTGCAGCCTCAAACTCCTCGCGCGAAGCGGCGAATCGATAGGGCGATGTGGGCAGACCCAACTCCTCGGCAGCCAAGCGACGAATACCCTCACGGTTCATCGTGAGCCAAGCGGCTTTGGCAGTGGGAATTACGTTATAACCCTCCTTCTCCAATTCGACAAGGGTAGGAGTAGCAATAGCCTCGATCTCGGGGATGATGTAGTCGGGCTTTTCGGTCTCGATGATCTCGCGCAAACGATCGCCATCGAGCATCGACAGCACGTACGAACGATGTGCAATCTGCATTGCGGGAGCATTAGCATACTTATCCAAAGCAACGACCTCGATACCGTAACGCTGCAATTCGATGGCAACCTCCTTGCCAAGCTCACCCGAACCGCAAAGCAGTGCCTTACGTCCTACGGGCGAGAGTGTTGTTCCAATTTTTACCACGATTGAAATATTTTTTGTGATTATTAATTCGCGACACAAAGATACAATTTTTGGTCGAGTTACACAATAGCGCACTTGCATATTTGCTCACAAAGAGTTAGATTTGCAGATACGAACAGAATGAAACTAAAATTCACGATCCTATGAATAACTTTACATTTTGCAATCCGACCAAAATTCTTTTCGGTCGCGGTATGATAGCTCGTCTGGCGAGAGAGATCCCCGCCGACAAGAAGATTATGATCACCTTTGGCGGCGGCTCGGTTCGTCGAAACGGTGTCTATGAGCAGGTTATAGCGGCACTCGAAGGTCGCGACTACGTCGAGTTTTGGGGTATTGAGCCCAATCCGAAGGTTGAGACGTTGCGCCTCGCCATTGAGCAGTGTCGCAAAGAGGGTGTCGAGTTTCTGCTGGCCGTAGGTGGCGGTTCGGTGCTTGATGGTACGAAATTGATCGCATCGGCTGTCCATTACGAGGGTGATGCGTGGGAACTGACTCTCACAGGCCGCGCAAAGGGGCGCGTACTACCATTCGCATCGGTTATTACACTACCTGCGACAGGCTCCGAGATGAATAATGGTGCTGTAATTTCGAATGCTGCGACGGCCGAGAAATATGCCTTTTATACCAACTATCCGCAATTCTCGATACTCGATCCCGAGGTTACATATTCGCTACCACCCTATCAGGTTGCGTGTGGCATTGCCGACTCGTTTGTGCACGTTATCGAGCAGTATCTGACCGAGGCGGGTGTTTCACCCTTGATGGATCGCTGGGGCGAAGGTATTATGCAGACGCTCGTCGAAGTCGCACCGCGAGTGCGTGAGAATCAGCGCGATTACGACGCGATGGCTACATTTATGCTTTCGGCAACAATGGCTCTCAACGGCTTTGTCGCGATGGGCGTAAAGCAGGATTGGGCAACGCATATGATCGGCCACGAGCTAACTGCGTTGCACGGATTGACACATGGCCACACGTTGGTTATCGTACTGCCTGCATTGATGGATGTGATGCGCGAGCAGAAGGGCGCGAAGATCGCGCAACTCGGCGAGCGCGTATTCGGCATTGCAGAGGGCGATCTCGATAGCCGCATCGACCGCACAATCGCTGCCACCGAGGCGTTTTTCCGTTCGCTTGGACTCACCACCCGCCTTTCGGAGGAGGGCATTGGCGAGGAGACAATCGAAGAGATCGCGCGTCGCTTTACCGAGCGCGGCACAGCCTTGGGCGAGAAGGGCAATATCGATGGCAAAGTGGCCCGCGAGATACTTCTCCGCGCGCTGTAAGCCGCCCATACAAATAGACAACGAGCCTGCACACTCAACGCGTGCAGGCTCGTATCATTTTGCGACCAACTACCAGTTATTCGTACATTTATAGATGTAAAAGACCGTCGTTGAAAGGTCCAGAGGACGATATTCGCCCGTGCGATTCATCTGACTTTGCGCCACGCGGAAGGGGCGCAGATGTTCGAGCAGTTGCTCCAAACTGCCCGTAATACGGATACCGCGATTATAGCTCAACAGAGCCTCCATTGAATTCATCATAACGTGTGTGTTTTGGACAAAGATAGCACTTTTCACGCAATCAACCAAACCACTCGCAACTGAAAAAGTGGCGATGTGCGCTATTAGAATCGCAACTGCAACGAAACATTAACGCGGAAACGGTCGATCGGATAGTTCTCAATCACCGACTCGCGGTGGGTCAGTCGCCAAATGGCATCAACACGCAGAACTTTGAAGATATTCTCGATACCCACACCCATTTCGAGATATGGTTTTCGCACCGAGCCCATACCTTCGGGGAAGAGCATCGGTGCTCGTGTTGCCGATAACACGCCATTGTTTCTCTCGGAAAGAGAGCCCCAAGCCCCCTTAAAGACAAAAACTTCGTGCAGTTTCAGGCGTTTCACAAGCGGGATATTACCCAAAATCAACCCCTCGAAGTGGTGTTCATAGAACCACTCTGCCCACGCATCAGAGACGAATTCGAGATAGTTCATACACGAAAAGGCCTGTCTATCATAGTAGAAGGAGCCATTACCCGCATGAATTTTCAACAACGGATAGGGCACCTGACCGAACACTCGTCCCGAACTCAAAATCAGCTGCGACTCGCCCGCACGCCCCATTTGGAGTTTATAGAGCAGATTGACCTCCACGCGACCGAAATTGCAGTCGTTACCCATCAGTCCCTTAACACCGAACGAGGTATTTACAGCCACTATCGGATAGCGCGAGCCGAGCGAAAAATAGTCAAAGTAACGACGAGCCTTCATCTCGCGGTGAGACAGACGTGCCGAAACTCCAATAGAGGCGACATTCAACGCCTCGCGCGAACTACCGTCGGGCGCAACCATCGGCACATAGCCGTTCGCTCCAATCTTGCGAAATGAGAAATCGACCCCTGTTTCAACACCATCGCACCATTCGTGCCCATAACGCAGCGATAACTCATCGGTCATCGATGCTCGCGCCTTACCACTACGCACAAGCGACGTTCGCGCCACCAACGGCTCGACAAAGGGATTTACGCCCGCCCCAAGCTGCACCAGATCGTGGCGATACGAGGCTGTGAATTTGCGATGCAGGCGACTATTCAGTGCCACTTCGACCGCACCTCCACCCTTCAGTGCCGCATCTTTTACTCCATAAGCAACATAGCCCGTCAATCGCAGATAGCGGCTAAAAAGGTCGGTCGTGCGCAATCCGTAGGCGAAACGGATACGCTCCATTCGATTGAACGACATAATTCTGTCGTATGGGCCCCAACTGATCGCACCTCGCTCATAATAGCGCGAAGCGATCGCTATTGCAATCGAGTAGGCATCGCGCACCAATGGCGTTCGCGTTACCGAATCGATCATCTCGACTGTTGCCTTTTCGCGCTCGTTCAAGGGGTTCGACGCGCGCCAACTGTCCGCATCACCTTCAAGCGCATAATTGCGAAATCTGCGACGCTGTGCCTCGCGCTCCACACGCGACGGCACTTCGACAATCGTCTGCGGAGCATCATACGCAACATCGCAACGACCCAGAATCGTTATCTCGCGCTTGCCGGCAACAAATGTAACGAGCCTATATTGTGCCGATAGGCTTCGTAATGCGCCCACCGCATCAATCTCCATTTCACCAACGAAGCCCTCACCACCGCGTGGCGCAAAAGCAATTCGCCAATGGGTTGCACTATCAAGCAACGTATAATCATATTTCGCCGTATCAAGAGGCCCCGCTAATTCGCGCCCAAGCACCGAGATATTATCGGAATAGAAATCAACCGCCAACGGAAGTTGGTCAGCCAATTGCGAAATGCTGTAATCTTCGTTGATACCCGCAATATGCGCGCCCTCGATTTGCTCATAGGCGAGCGCGGGCGAACGGCGGAGATAGATCACCGATTCGGTTTCAAGAAGTAGCGCAGGAATGTATTTCGTACCCGTAACTGCCGAAGTATCAACATTGTCAAAAACGAATCCGAATCGTTTTTGCAGATATCGGCAGGCAAACTCCTGCGCATCACTCGGCACGCCGATTTCGGTCGTAGTGCGGGCTGCAATTCGCTCCACATTCAAACTATCATACTGCGCTCGCACAGCCGCAACACGCTCGGATGGCGACTGCGCATACAAAGCGCACGACATCACCAACGAGAGAGTCATAACGATATATTTCACAATGCGATACCCCATTCCGAGCAATAAGTTTAACTGCCACAAAGGTAGCCAATCGCGCGCACGTAGCAAGTGAATCGGCCGAAAATTTGTTGGTTTTACGATTTTTTGCGTAACTTCGTAGGGTGTAACAAACCCCACAAGTGTTTCGGAATCAAAAATTCCGCCAATTAATATTGAATTTTGAATATGAATAAGGCCTATATCCTTCTTGCCGAGGGCTTCGAGGTTATCGAAGCTCTGGCCACAATCGACGTAATGCAGCGCGGCGGCGTGGAGTGCATACGCGTAGCCATTGGTAACGAACTGAATGTCAAATCTTCACACAACATCATCGAGTGCCGTGCCGATATTTTATTGCGCGATGCCGACCTCGCGGATGGCGCAGCGTTGATCCTCCCAGGCGGCAACCCCGGCTACATCAATCTCGGCAAGTGCGAGCAAGTGCGCGAGTGGGTACGCCGATACTACGACGAGGGTCGTATAGTGGCTGCGATTTGCGGTGCGCCGACCGTATTGGCATTGAGCGATGTAGCTCGCGGCAGTCGCATCACTTGCCACAGTTCGGTACGCGAACAGATGACCGACTACAATGTCGTTGGTGGCAACGTGGTTGAAGACAGCAACCTCATTACGGGTGCGGGTGCGGGCGTATCGGTCGAGTTCGCCCTCGCCGTAGCAGCACGCCTGACCGATACCGAGACACTCGCCCGCATAAAGCGAGGCATGGAGGTCGAATAACGACAAAAACGCCCACCGAACAAAAGATTTTCGCCCGCACGCTTGCTATTCCGCTTGTGGCGTGCTATCTTTGTATGTTCAAACAATTTGTATATTCAAATAACACAGATAATAACAGATTTTATGACTGCCGAATCGCGTTATAGCCGTCGTGGTGTATCGTTCTCGAAAGAGGATGTCCACGCCGCAATCAAAAAGATTGACAAAGGTCTATATCCCAAGGCCTTCTGTAAGATTATTCCCGACACGTTGAGTGGCTCGCCCGACCACTGTATCATTATGCACGCCGACGGTGCAGGCACTAAATCGTCGCTCGCATACCTCTATTGGAAGGAGACAGGCGATATGTCGGTATGGCGCGGCATTGCACAGGATGCAATCGTAATGAACACCGACGATTTGATGTGCGTGGGCGCAGTCGATAACATCCTGCTCTCATCGACCATCGGTCGTAACAAGCGTTTGATCCCCGGCGAGGTTATCTCGGCTGTAATCAACGGCACGGAGGAGTTTCTGCAATCGATGCGCGATATGGGTGTCGATATCATCTCAACGGGTGGAGAGACGGCTGACGTGGGCGATTTGGTACGCACGATTATTGTCGATAGCACCGTTACAGCACGTATGGAGCGCAAGAACGTAATCTCGAACGACGCAATCCGCGATGGTGCCATCATCGTAGGTTTCAGCTCGTTCGGTCAGGCTAAATATGAGAAGGAGTACAACGGCGGCATGGGTAGCAACGGTCTGACTTCGGCTCGCCACGACGTATTCGCTCACTATTTGGCAGAGCAGTTCCCCGAGAGCTACGACAACGCCCTGCCGCAGGATCTGGTCTATACGGGCGGCTACCGCCTGACCGATAAGGTCGAGGGTTGCGACCTGACGATGGGCAAGCTCGTTCTCTCGCCTACACGCACCTATCTGCCCGTTGTGCGCGAGGCATTGAAGGAGTATCGCGGCAACATCGAGGGTATGATTCATTGCAGCGGTGGTGCGCAAACCAAAGTTCTGCACTTCGTTGATAATCTGCACATCATTAAGGACAACCTCTTCCCCACCCCCATTCTGTTCCGTGCAATTCAGGAGCAGAGCCAGACTCCGTGGAGCGAGATGTTCTGCGTATTCAATATGGGTCATCGCTTGGAGATGTACGTCGATAGCGAGGAGGCTGCACGTGGTCTGATCGACATCGCTCGTTCGTACGGCATCGAGGCACAGGTAATCGGTCGCGTCGAGGCTGCCGAGAAGGCTTCGGTTACAATTCGCCACGAGGGCAACGAGTACAACTACAACAAGTAGAACACTCTAACAATCAAATAGAAACGCCCGACCTCTTCACAAGGTCGGGCGTTTTGTTTCGTAGCTTACCGGCAGTTACTTGCTGGGCGGCAACTCGGCACCTACTGCCTGAAATACTGCACGCAACTCACCATCGCTGATAAGCATCAGCATCGGACCATCCATCTTGAAGTCGGTGGTCGAAGCGAGGATCTCGATAAAGCGACGCTCCTGATCATCATTGGGGCAGAGCATACGGGTCATGCCGATATCCGAGATCATCATATCGCCCTCAATATCAGCTGTATATCGACCCGTCAGGCGATTACAATCAGCGATACCGCTCAATGTATTGTCGTTAGCAAAGACAATCGTATAGTTATCCGTCGGGGTAACATCGCGGCCCTCTATCTGTGCTAACTGCCACTGCGTACCTACCAGCGGCTTACCATAACGCTTCTGAAACAGATCGCACTTGCAGCAGGCCGTAGCCATCACAGCAAGAGTTGCGATGATCAATGTTTTTGCAATTTTCATTATGTTGATATTTTTGTTATTTGTTATTTTTTCGGTTTTACGATGCAAATTTACACAATTTAAGCTATATTTGCAATAAAGTTAAACTAAACTCATAAACTATGAAACGAATCATCTCATCACCTTTCGCTCCGAAGGCGGTAGGACCCTACTCGCAGGCTGTCGAGGCTAACGGCACACTCTATATTTCGGGTCAGCTCCCGATCGACCCCACATCGGGCAAAATGGCCGAAGGCATTGAGGCACAGACGGCTCGTTCGCTCGACAACATTCGCGCGATCCTCGACGAGGCAGGCTACACGCTCGATGACGTTGTTAAATCGACCGTTCTGCTGGCCGACATCGCAGATTTCGGTGCGATGAACGCAGTATATGCAAAATACTATACAAAAGATATGCCCGCACGCGTTTGCTACGAGGTTGCCAATCTGCCTATGGGCGCATTGGTCGAGATCGAGACTATCGCAGTGAAGTAAGCTGCGCCTTCTCAAAAATGCAAAAAGGACCTATCCGCAATGTGGATAGGTCCTTTTTCTGTGGTCTGCTTTACGCTTATTACATCGTAAATTTCGCGCCTACAAAGAACATTCGCGGCGATGCGGGACCATAGATGTAGCCCGAATCCTTCAAAGCACCAAAATCGACATCGTTTTGGAAGGCATCGAAGGCATTCTTCACTCCGCAATTCAGTTGCAGGGTGATACTGCGCGTAAGAGCGATATCGTATGCCAACTTTACCGAAAGGTCGAAGAACGAGGGTGTGCGTTTGAGCACATCATCAGCCGAGTCGGGCATATAGTGCGGCACAAGCATTGGTCCCGTAAATGTACCATAGAGCGAGATGTCGAAATTACGAACAGGGCGAGCATTCAAACCGACATAACCATAGTGATCGGGCGAACGCAACATTGTGCGCTCGGCAGGTATCGCCTCATTTTCGCTCCACGCTACGGGGGTACGATATGTGCTGCGCTGGAACGTATAACCAATCTGCAACGAGTTATTGGCATCGAGAGCCGCCTTCGCCTCGAAATTCACGCCACGCACCTCGGCACGGTCGGCATTGGTACGCATCAACACCTGATTACCTGCTGCGTCAGCATGCTGCTCAACCAACGTAAATACGTCATTCAGCGACGTATAGAAGCCCTCGACAAGCATATTCAACTGCACCTCGCCCATCGTAGCATAGATATCAGCCGAAGCTGTAATGCTATGCGAGTATTCAGGGCGCAAGTCGGGATCGAGCACGATAAGCGAGGCCTCGCCATTAACCGCCATCACGTGCAGATCCTCATCATAGGCCTGCGGAGCGCGATAGCCCGACGTATAGCCTGCGCGCAGGATCAGATTCTTGAAGGGCGTATAGCGAACATTTGCTCGCGGGCTGAAAATCACACGATCGATCAGATTGTTCTTATCCAGACGCGCTCCGACAACAAAGTTCAACGCCTCGCTCTGCCACTCATTCTGTACATAACCGCCAATGGTCTGCGAGAGTTGCTTGATATGTCGGTCATAACCTGTCATATGGTCAATCAGGTTAGTATTATTAAACTCAACACCCATAGTCAATTGCGACGGCAGGAAGAGCAACTTACGGAACGAATAGGCATATTGTGCGCCAGCTACAAAGGTATTATCAATCGTGCGACCATAAGCATTGGGATCTTTGCCGGCACCATAGTAACTGCGGCGACGGATGCCCTGAAACGACGAGTAGAGGTTTAACTTATGGCGATAATCCTTCGAAAAGAGATCGAAACGTAGGCCGCCACCATTAATGCCGTGTCGTGTTTTCTCGGCAATCTCGGCCTCGTGTGGCGGAAGATCAAGGTTATCGCCACCGCGACGGAATTCGCGGATATGGTGGTACTCGGCAGTCAGTTTCGAGTATGCCGAAGTTTTGTAATAGGCACGAAAACCTATTGTCTCGGAGTTTGTCGTAGGGATCTCCGAAAAACCGTCATCGTTGCGGTCATAGGCATCGCGGTCGCGGACCATTCCGAAGATGTAAGCACCTGCGCGATAGTCGTTCGAGACAAACGAGCCATTAAGCGAGGTCGAAATATCGGTCAGTCCGCCCTCCATTATACCCGTTGTATTCGACAACGAGAGCAGATTGCGCTGCGGCTCTTTGGTAATGATATTGACCACACCGGCAATGGCATTCGAGCCGAAGAGTGCCGAGCCACCTCCGCGTACAACCTCTACACGCTCGATCATACTTGCAGGCAACTGCTCCAAACCATAGACACCCGCCAGCGACGAGAAAATGGGGCGGCTATCCAGCAAGATCTGGGTATATTGGCCCTCCAAACCGTTGATTCTCAACTGCGGGAAGCCGCAATTCGAGCAACTGTATTCGACACGCACTCCGGGCTGATAGTTCAACGCCTCGGCGATGTTCGACGACGATGTGCGCTCGAAAAGCTCCGACGCGACGATATTAACAATTGTCGGAGCCTCCTTGCGATTCACCTCCTGACGATTAGCCGACACAACGACTTGCTCTACCTCGACAGACGAGGGTTGCAGTTCAAAATTCAATTCGAGAGTCTTACCCGCTTTGAGCGTTACAACCTTCTCGACGGGATCGTAGCCGACCGATGATGCCACGACTGTCAATTCGGTGTCGTAAGGGACATTGGCCAACATATAGTGTCCGCCCTGATTGGTCGCCATACCGAGCGTTGTGCCGCGCACGGCGATTGTCGCGTATGCAATATGTTCGTGTGTTTTTGCATCAATTACGTGGCCAAGAAGGTGAGTATCGGTTGTTTTATCGCGACGCTGGGCCACAGCATCAGTAGCAGTAACGGCACACATCAATACCGCCACCGCAAAGAATATAATTTTCTTCACTTTTTTAATTTCGTTTTGATTATCTCTGTTGTTTGATGTAGAAAATCTACACGCACTCTTTGTGGCCGATTCGCGCAACGATGCCCGACAGCCACAACTCAAATGCATTTAGAATGGGATTTCAGCCCTACATTAGGCCGAGACTACGCCCATAGGAGGGGCGCGCAACAACGCGATAGAGCCCACGAAACGGTTGGTGGGCAGCACATCAAAGGCCGAAATAATGCCGATCAGGGGGCATTCGATACGCATAAACACCACAGCCGCCACCGCGACAATCGAGAAGGTTGTCAGCTGGGCAATAAGTTGCAATTCGGCTTTCGAGTGGGTATGCGACGAGCCATCTCCGCCAAACGAGAAGTGCGAATGGACAATTCGCTCGCCGTCGATAAAGTGCGTATGCGAGAAGAGAGTTGCTCCTGCATAGTAGGCAGCAAAGATCGCTAACGCAATAAGCGACAATATTTTACGGATTCTCTGTTTCAACTCTCTTCGTTTAATTTGCGACGCAAATTTAGCATTTTTTCCAAAATTGTCAAAACAGTTCGCTGCTTCAAACTAAAAAAAGGTCCGCCACACATAGCAGACCTTTTCAAATAATATTTTAACATTGATTAAAACAATGTCTCCTGTGCCGAGGGGGGCAACTCGCCCAAATGGCGGTAGGCCTGTTCGGTCGCCTCACGACCACGCGGCGTGCGCTTCAAGAAGCCCTCCTTGATCAGGAACGGCTCATAGACCTCCTCAATCGTACCAGCCTCCTCGCCAACAGCCGTAGCGATAGTATTCAGGCCCACAGGACCGCCACTGAACTTCTGGATAATGGTTGCCAGAATCTTATTGTCCATATGGTCCAGACCACGAGCATCGATATTGAGAGCCGAAAGCGCGATACGAGTGATTTCCAGATTGATACGGCCACCGCCCTTCACCATCGCGAAGTCCCTCACTCTACGCAACAACGCATTGGCAATTCGCGGTGTGCCACGACTGCGCATAGCGATCTCAATCGAAGCATCGTCATCAATGGGCACATCGAGAATCCTTGCCGAGCGGCGCACAATACCCGCCAACACACGCGTATCGTAATACTCCAAGTGGCAATTAATGCCGAAACGGGCACGCAGGGGCGAGGTGAGCAGACCGCTACGTGTCGTTGCGCCGATCAAGGTGAAGGGAGCCAACTCGATCTGAATCGAGCGTGCCGAAGGGCCTTTATCCAATACGATATCGATCTTATAGTCCTCCATTGCCGAGTAGAGATACTCCTCAACAATCGGGCTCAATCGGTGGATCTCATCGATAAACAGCACATCGCCTTCGTTCAGGTTGGTAAGCAGACCCGCCAGATCGCCCGGCTTGTCGAGCACAGGGCCCGATGTCATTTTAAGCTGCGAACCCATCTCATTGGCGATGATACCCGCCAGCGTGGTCTTACCCAGACCCGGAGGGCCGTGCAACAGCACGTGATCGAGCGACTCTCCGCGCATCAACGCTGCGCGAATAAAGATATGGAGATTCTCGACAATCTTCTCCTGACCCGCGAAATTGGCCAACTCCTGCGGTCGGATACGATTCTCAAACTCCAAATCGCTCTCGATATTTCTCATATTGCGATCTACGCCCATAAGTTTTCAGATTTTCTTTTCAAAATACAAATATAGCGATTTTCAACCAATTGCCCACCCATCAGCCACAAAAAAATGGGGAGAACCCTGCGGAAAGGCTCTCCCTCTGTCTTCAAAATTAACCCTTTTTACTTACGAGCGAAAATCTCACTCAAAATTGCATCGATATATAACAGTTCGTGATCGCCACATATCACCTCATTGAGCAATAGACTCTCATCGTCAAAATGTTGTTTGTTTAATTTGTCAATCTCTTCCATAGGCACACATCATAATCAAATTCATTAGGCTTAAAGTACCTATTTAACGTATGTGCCCGACGATTTAGTATGTCAAATTAACTTAAAATCAAATTTTTTTCTTTCATCATCTTGCGGAGGTTCAACAGAGCATAGCGCATACGACCCAGCGCGGTGTTGATACCGACACCCGTCATTTCGGCTATCTCCTTGAAACTCAAACCGGAGTAGTAACGCATCATCACCACTTCGCGCTGCTCTTCGGGCAGTTCGGCAACCATTGCACGAATCTGCTCGCCGATCTGACCCTCGACAATATCATCCTCGACGGTACGCTCCGAGAAGCGCAACGTATTGAGAATATCGAAACCTGCATCGGCCTCGGTAACATTATTCGACTGCTTTTTCTGGCGGAAATGGTCGATCACCTGATTGTGGGCAATACGCAGCACCCACGAGAGAAACTTTCCGTTATCGACATAACGGCCACTGTCGATGGTGCGAATTACTTTAATAAAGGTATCTTGGAAGATATCATCAGCCACATCACGATCCTTCACCATCATACGGATATACTCCGTAACACGGCGACGATACTTTTCGATGAGTTGCGAGATTGCACTCTGATCACCCGAAAGATAACTATTAAGTAATTGCTGATCACTTAATAACTGAACATTCATACCCTTCCTATTTTAATGGTTTAGAGTAGAATTTTTCGATAGGCAAATCAGATTTTAGAGTTAATAATTGTTTTTATTCGAGTGCAAGATAGCGAACTTTAACGAGTTTTGCAAATCTAATATTGATTTTTCTGCAATACTACCCACTCGTTACGACTTTTTGTACAAAATATATGCCAAACTGCGACGTTTGGCACACATTTTTCATTTTTGTCAGTCGAGACGGTCCAGACACCCGCGAATTATCGTGCAGCACTCCTCGATCTCCGCCTCCGAAATTGTCAGTGGCGGCGAGATGCGGAACGCCGTGTCGCAATAGAGGAACCAATCGCTCATCACGCCAGCCTCCTTGAACAGCTCCATCAATCGATAGAGCTTGTCGGGTACGCCAAGTTCAATGGCAAGCAGCAGACCCGCGCGTCGAATCTCGAGCACCTGCTGATGATCCGCAAGTAGCCGCTCGAACATTGCACCCTTCTCTTCGGCCTTATGGTGCAGGTCGTTAGCCTCGATATAGTTCAGAGCTGCCAGACCCGCAGCACAGCAAACGGGATGACCGCCAAACGTAGTGATATGTCCCAACACGGGTGAATGGCTCAACGTAGACATAATCTCCGTACTCGAAACAAAAGCACCCAACGGCATACCGCCACCCAACGCCTTTGCCAAGCAGACGATGTCGGGCGTAACGCCATACTTTACACAAGCAAATATCTCGCCCGCACGACCGAAGCCCGTCTGAATCTCGTCGAAAATGAGCAGTGCACCCACCTCGTCGCAACGCTCGCGCAGAGCCTCCAAGAAACCCTCTCGTGGCAGACGCACACCCGCCTCACCCTGCACGGGCTCGACCAGAACAGCTGCCGTACGTGTCGTAATGCGTTTCAACTGCTCGAAATCGTTGAATTCCAGCGACTGCACATCGGGCAGCAGCGGTCGGAATGCCGCCTTCCACTCCTCGCCTTCGGGCGTGCCCATCATACTCATTGCGCCGTGGGTAGAGCCGTGATAGGCTCTGCGGAACGAGATCAACTCGGTACGACCCGTATATCTCTTTGCCAACTTCAATGCGCCCTCGACCGCCTCGGCACCCGAATTGAGAAAATAGACACTCTCCAACGGATCGGGCAATAGCTCTGCTATACGTCGTGCATACTCCACCTGCGGAGCTTCGACCAACTCTCCATAGACCATAACGTGCATATAGCGAGCGGCTTGCTGCTGAACAGCCTCGACAACCACAGGATTACAATGGCCGACATTGCTGACCGACACACCCGCCACAAGGTCGTAGTAGCGTTTGCCCTCTGGCGTATAAAAGCACGAGCCCTCGGCGCGCTCCACCTCAACCAGCATCGGCGAGGGCGAGGTTTGAGCCACGTGTTGTAGAAATTGTTTGCGAAGTATCATTTTTCAATTCACGATTCAAAATTCACAATTATTTACTTTGCCGGCACCTTGAAGATCGGGGTATCGGGGAATCGGCGATTCAGCACACCAAACGGGTCGCGTGCCGAAGACATCAACCAACGGAAGTGCAATTCCATACGCTCACGCTCCGTAAGGTGCCAATCCTCTACCGCCGCACGCATACGCTGCGACAATATATATATAAGTATAGCTGCCGAAGCCGAAACATTGAGACTCTCAACCATTCCGCACATCGGAATACGCACGAATTCGTCAGCCGCCTCGATCACCTCGTCGCTAATGCCCTTATCCTCCGTTCCGAAGACCAACGCAAATTTACCCTTCGTAACATCGAACGACTCGGGCGACGAATCGCCACGATGGGGCGTTGTAGCCACAATGCGATAGCCATCGGCTCGCAGAGCCTCGATCGCCTCCGTGGTAGAATGGTGGCGATGCAGGTCGATCCACTTATCCGTACCGCGCACGATATTAAGGTTGGGGTTGAACTTGCAACGATCCTCGATCGTATGGATATCCTGCACACCGAAGGCCTCACAATGGCGCACCAATGCGCTGGCATTCTGGGCATGGTAGGTATTCTCCATACAAATAGTCATATAGCGTGTGCGGCTGTCAAGCGTGCGCGAGAGCACCTCGGCACGTTCATCTGTGATGAAATCGAGCAGATATTCAATGCGATCGCGATACCACTCATCGGAGCGACCCTCGGAGTCAAGCAACCACTTACTTTCGATATTTTTCATCTTCGTCTAATATTTTCAAATAGCTTTCGTATCGTTCCAATGCGATACGTCCCTCTTTAACCGCCTCAACCACAGCGCAACGCGGCTCGTGAGTATGGGTACAGTTATAGAATTGACACCCCTCGGCCTCGCGCATCATCTCGGGGAAGTAGTGCCACAACTCCTCGTCGGCAATATCGATCAGGCCAAAGCCCTTGATACCCGGCGTGTCAATCACCGCACCACCCGACGGCAGAGGATACATCTGCGAGAAGGTGGTTGTATGCTTACCCTTCTGGTGCGCCTCCGAGATTGCGCCCGTACGAATGTCGATCGAAGGCTCAACGGCTCCGACAAGGGTCGATTTGCCGACACCCGAATTACCCGAAACGAGCGTCGTGCGCCCTGCCAGCAGTTCGCGCACCTCCTCGACACCCTCGCCCGAGGTTGCCGAGCACTCGATAATGCGGTAGCCCGCCAAGGTGTATATCTGCTTGAACGCCGCGAGCATCTCGGGCTCGGTGCGTGCCAGGTCGATCTTATTCAACACAATAGTTGCGGGCACGCGATAGGCCTCGCACGTAACCAGAAAGCGGTCGATAAACTCCACATTGGTCGTGGGCGAAAACAGCGTCGCCACCAACATCGCCTGATTGATATTTGCCGCGATGATATGCGACTCCTTCGACAGATTCGATGCGCGACGAATGATATAATTGCGGCGCGGCGCGACCTCCTCAATCATCCAGCCACCCGTCTGGTCGCACTCGCACTCCACACGATCACCCACGACGACAGGCGATGTCGAGCGCACACCTTTCAAGCGCATACGACCGCGAACGCGACAGCGCAACTGCTCGCCGCCGTCGCTCAAAACATCATACCAACTGCCTGTGGCTCGCACCACAACACCTTCAACACGACTCATATCGTTCGATCTATATATTTTCTATTTTTTCGATAATTGCCTCCTTGACCTTTTCACCTATCTGCTTATCGATCTTCGACTTAATGCTTTGATCAACATCGTTTTCTGCCGGTTGCTCGGTGATATTTTCGGGCGCAGCGGTCTCCTCTGCAGGCTCCTCTGCTACCGACTTGCTCAATCCGACAACCTGCTCCTTAACTCGCTCAAAGAGGGGGAATATTTTTGTCGAGAAGTTACGCAAAGGCAGATATGCCTTCGAACTCTCAATCTTCTCGCGGCCGATCAACGAATAATTTACATTGAGCGTATCGATTGCCGCAATGACAAGGCTCGCAATAACAGCCATCTTCAACACCGATAACGCCGCACCAAAAAGCGAGTCGAAGATACCGAGCCCCGTCCAGCGAAACACACCTCGCAACAATCTGCTACCCAGCGTAATGACAATGACCGAAACAACCAGAACGGCAATAAATCCTGCCACCGAGGCCTCTGCCCCGTTCATTCCGAACCAGATGCCGACACGCTCGGCATAGCGAAATGCCAACCATGCGCCAACGACCAAAGCAGCCACACCTCCGATCTGCACCAACAAACCATCACGCACACCGTCATATATCGCCCAAAGGGCCACTGCGAGCAGGATAATATCGATAATATTCATCTTGTTTTCTTCGTTTTTAAGTATTGGTTAATAAATTGTTTTGTCGCTTTTGAGCACGAATTTAGCAATTTTTTCCGTTTATTCGTATCTTTGTAAAACAAAAAGTACTCCTATGAAACGTTATTTACTTGTTATACTGACACTTATCATATCTTTTGAAATTTCGGCCCGCGAGGTTTATCGCCTTAATACGGGGTGGAAATTCTTCTACGGCGATGCTGTGAGTAGCGATTTTGCCCGACAAGTTACACTCCCCCACATCTGGAATCCCAACGGCGAACAGACCCACACAATGGGCAACTATATGCGCACGATCGACATCCCTTCGGAGTGGCAAGGCAAGCGAATCTTTGTCCGCTTCTACGGTGCCGCATCGGTAGCCGACCTCTCGGTGAACAGCCAATACGTTGGCACTCATCGCGGCGCAGGCACAGCCTTTACCTTCGAAATTACCCACAAAGTGCGATATGGGGCAAGCAACTCTCTCCGCGTGCGTGTCGATAACGCACAGCGCAACGACCTGCTGCCGTTGGCTCTCGACGAAAATCGCTATGGAGGTCTATACCGCGACGTGGAGCTGATTGTTACCGATAAGGTTGCCGTTTCGCCCCTCTATTATTCATCCGATGGAGTGTTTATTACGCCCAAAAAGACGACCAAAGATCTTGTCGAGGGAGAGGTTAATCTCCACATTATCAGCGATCGACGCGATCGTTCGGCGAATGTTCATTTGGCTATTCTTTCGCCCGAATGCGACACTGTATTCATCGACAATCTGCGTACGAAGATCGACGGCAAAAGCAACAGAATGAATCTAAATATACCCTTCTCGGTTGCCAACCCCAAACTCTGGGGTACAGAGATGGGCGAACAACCCCTCTATACCGTCGTTGCAAAGATCTCGACCGGCACGATGAGCGATTCAGTGGCTGTAAAGACCGGATTCCGTTCGATCTCGGTCGGCGAAGATCACATCATACGTCTGAACAATCGCCCGCGACGCGTGCAGGGCGTGGCTCTCTATGCCGACCGTGCACACTTCGGATCGGCATTGATGCCCGAACATATCGCTACTGATATGGATCTGATTGAGGAGATTGGCGCAAATACGATACGTATGGTTACACAGCCTGCTTCAACGCAATATTTCGACGAGTGCGATCGCCGAGGTATCACCGTTTGGTGCGATATTCCGCTGGTTAATTCTTCGTTCTTGGCCGATGTGCCCTACACCACCTCACCCTCGCTGGCAGAGAATGGTCGCGAGCAGTTGCGCGAAATTGTTGCACAAAATTACAACCACCCTTCGGTCATAATGTGGGGTATCTTCTCGAAATTGATCGTTCCGGGCGATGATCCGCGTGGCTATATCCGCGAACTCAATACGCTGGCACACAACATCGATCCCTCGCGCTTGACCGTTGGTGTAAGTAATCAGGATGGCGATATTAACTTTATCACCGATCTGATTGTATGGCACCAGAATCTGGGCTGGCAGACAGGCGATGTGCAGGATCTAAACATCTGGAAGGAGCAATTGCGCGAAGGTTGGAGCAATCTGCGTTCGGGACTTACCTACTCGGCAGGTGGCAATACCGTGCATCAGGATTCGCTCACCGTTCGCCCGCGCCTTGATCGCAACTGGCACCCCGAACGCTGGCAGACGATTTTCCACGAGAGCTATATGCGTACGGCCGGTAACGATCCCATCTTCTGGGGTACAGTTGCAGGCAATATGTTCGATTTTGGATCTGTGCGTCAGGCACATATCGACGGCAGCACGATCAACGACCACGGTTTGGTAAGCTACGATCGAAGCATCAAGAAGGACGCTTTCTACATTTATAAAGCAGCGTGGAATCGCCACGAGCCCTTTGTGCATATTGCCGAAAAACGCCTGCGCGAACGCGAGAACTGCGAGCAGACCATTCGCGTATATTCTAATCAGCAGCAGCTCGAATTGATCGTAAATGGGACCTCACGCGGTATAATGGAGGCCACCGACGGCATCTTCATTTGGGACAAGGTACAACTCTCCTCGGGCAAGAACCAGATCGAAGCAGTTGCACCCAACACCCCTTATTGCGATCGCGCAACAATTATCGTAGGCAAGACCTTAAAATAGAGACCGACGAGGGTCCCTCGCAGAAGAGCAGGTCGAGGATCGAGAGATTCGGAGCAAAGGGCTGACGATCGGCAAAGACCTGGCAATACTCCTGCGGAGTGAAACGCTCGTCGGGCATTGCCAATCGCGGCTTGGGCGAGAAGGCTCCACGCAGGTCGCAGTCGAACTCCGAGCTACGCTCCGCATTGATCCAACGATCGCTGATATTCAACTCCTTGCCTATACCCAGCGCACGCATTGCCGTGTGGCAAAGATCCCTATTCCAATCAACCAAAAATTCGTACTGACGCTCAAAGAACGGAGCGAATTCCTCGCCATAGAAGTCGAAATAGGGCGACGACTTATAAGCCGAGAGGATCGAAACCCAATGTTGGTGCTGCCAACGCTTCGAGTAGTCGATTCTCACATCGCGCATCTTCATTCGCGGGCGATTAGCATTTGCCACCTGAACCGTAAGGGGCATTAACCCATTTGCCGCCGCAATCACCGTACGATTGCGGTAGCTCTGCTTGAGGTAGTATTCATCAACATCGATCGTACAATCATCCACCAATAGGTGCGCAAACCACTGAACATTACCCAAATAGGTCAGCGGCAGAATTGTACGCGCGGCACTCTTCTCGTTATTCATCTCTCTGTTCGTTTTGCGACGGCTCGACCCAACGGCCATCTGCCTTAATCAGTGCTATAAGGCGGTCGATAGCCTCCGCCTGCGGTATATTGCGCTCGACAATCTCGCGGCCGCGATAGAGCGTAATACGTTCGGGCGCAGCACCCACATATCCATAGTCGGCATCGGCCATTTCACCAGGACCATTAACAATGCAGCCCATAACGCCGATCTTCAAATCCTTCAAATGAGAGGTCGCCGCCTTAATCTTTTCGAGCGTCGATTGCAAATCGTAGAGCGTACGACCACACGACGGACAAGCGATATATTCGGTGCGCGAGAAACGAACTCGCGCCGCCTGCATAATCATCAGCTCCAACTCCTTAACCCTCTTCGCCGAGAATTGCGGAGCGTCAATCCAAATACCGTCAGCCAGACCGTCCAACAACATCACACCCATATCGGCAGCCGCTTTAATAGCCAACTGCTCGAAATTTTCGTCCTCATATCGGCGACGAATCACAACGGGCGTATCGTCATCAACGGCCAAAATCGCCGAACGCCACTCGGCAACGGGATTGCCCGAAACGGCATCTGCGATCAAAACCGACCTCTCGGCCTCACCCAGCTCCGAATGGGTTACGGGCACCTGATCACCTCCGACACATCCCTCGCGACGTGTTGCGCGACGACGATACTCAAACGGAGAGAAGCGCTCCTCGGCAACCTCAAATTCGCCCTCTCGGCACACGAAATAGTCAGCCAACATCTTCGCCACGGGGATCTCGTTTTCGGGATCCTCGGTCAGCGACACACGGATCGTATCGCCCACTCCGTCAGCCAATAGTGCACCGATCCCGACCGCACTCTTTACGCGACCCTCAATGCCGTTACCAGCCTCGGTAACGCCCAAATGGATCGGGTACTCCATACCCTCCTCACGCATTGCAGCCACCAGCAATCGGTAGGCATAAACCATCACGCGCGTATTGCTCGACTTCATCGAAACAACCACCTGATCGAAACCCTCTGCACGACATACGCGCAAAAACTCCATAGCCGAAACGACCATACCCTCGGGTGTATCGCCCCACTCGTCGAAAACACGCTTGGCCAACGAGCCGTGATTCACACCGATACGCAGAGCGACACCGCGTGTGCGACACTTCTCGATCAGTCGCTCCAAACGACGATCCGAGGTGCGATAGTTGCCGGGGTTGATACGCACTTTATCAACCGACTCGGCAGCGATCTCGGCCACCTCCGGGACAAAATGGATATCGGCCACGATAGCTGTCGAAAAGCCTTCAGCACGCAGTTGAGCCACAATATTTCGCAGATTCTCGCCCTCGCGCGGACCCTGCGCCGTAAGGCGAACGATCGGGCCACCGGCGCGATCGATACGTTCGATCTGCGCCACGCTTGCAGCGGTATCGTTGGTGTCGGTGTTGGTCATCGACTGAACGGCTACGGGTGCTCCGCCGCCGATCTCGACGTTGCCGATACGCACGCGACAACTCGCGCGACGCTCGTATCGACCAAGTGAATTGCAATACTTTTTCATCAATTTGGCGTAAAACAGTTTACCGAAGGACAAAGATACGAAAAAAAGATGGTCAAAATTCAAAATCTTTTAGTTACTTTTGCACTATGGGCAAGGTATTCGACAACGATATTAAATTTGTCAGCGGCGTGGGCGAGCAACGAGCCAAAATGCTCGCCTCGGAATTGGGCATTCGCACCATTGGCGATATGCTCTACTACTTCCCATTCCGATATATCGACCGCACACGCTACTACCGCATCGGCGAGATCACCGAGGCCGAAAGTTCTACGCTCGTGCAGTTCCGCGCCCGCATAACGGGATTCGCTCCGAGTGGCGAAGGTCGCAATCGTCGTTTCAAGGCCTTTGTTTCAGATCCGACAGGCTCGGCCGAATTGACGTGGTTTAAGAATGTCAAATGGATCGAGAATCGTTTGGAGCAGGGTGTCGAATATATCATCTTCGGTCGCCCGACATTCTATCGCGGGCAGTTGCAGATGGTACATCCCGAAGTGGAGATGGTGATGAATGCTCGCAAGCGACCCGATGGGTTGCAAGGTGTATATAGCACCACCGAGCGACTGACCAATATTCAGTTAGGCAGCAAGGGTATATACAACATTATGTGCAACCTCTGGCCACTTGTCGAGAGCCGCATCGAAGATCCGATATCGGAGGGGATGCGCAAGGCGTATGGGCTGATACCTCTGCGTGAGGCGTTGTACAATATCCACTTCCCGCAGTCGCAGGAGATGTTGCGCCGCGCCGAGTATCGACTTAAATTCGACGAACTGATCGGTATTCAGCTCAATATTCAATCTCGTCGCACGGTGCGCAAAAATCGTTTCGATGGTTTTTTATTTCCGCACGTGGGCAACTTTTTCAACCGTTTTTACAACGAGAAGCTACCATTCGAGCTGACCGGAGCGCAAAAGCGCGTGATACGCGAAATCCGTCAAGACACAATAACGGGTTGCCAAATGAATCGTCTGTTACAAGGCGACGTAGGCAGCGGCAAGACAATGGTTGCATTGGCTTCGATGCTCATTGCGGCAGACAATGGTTTTCAGTCGTGTATGATGGCTCCGACCGAGATTCTTGCACGTCAGCACTTTGCCTCGATCAGCCGTATGGTCGAGGGTTTAGGAATTGAGGTGCATATACTTACGGGAGCATCGAAAGCAGCCGAACGTCGCGCATCGCTCGAAGCCGCGGCATCGGGTCGTGCCCATATTCTCATCGGTACGCACTCGCTCATTGAAGACACGGTGCAATTCGACAATTTGGGCTTGTGCGTGATCGACGAGCAGCACCGTTTCGGTGTAGAGCAACGCGCAAAGATGTGGACAAAAAATGCCCGTCCGCCACACATTCTGGTAATGACCGCCACGCCCATTCCGCGCACATTGGCGATGACGCTCTATGGAGATTTGGATGTGTCGGTGATTGACGAACTGCCCCCCGGTCGCCGTCCTATTTTGACCTACCACTACTTCGACTCGGCACGCGAAAAACTCTTCGGATTTATGCGACGACAGATAGCCCTCGGCCGACAGATCTATGTGGTCTATCCGTTAATCGCCGAGTCCGAGAAGATGGATTACAAGGACCTAACTGATGGCTATATGTCTATTTCACAAGCATTTCCGCTACCCGATTATATTACAACAATCGTTCACGGCAAGATGCGCCCCGAAGATAAGCGCGAGAGTATGCGTCAATTCCTCGCAGGCGAAGCGCAGATTATGGTCGCAACGTCGGTT
>JAFPAT010000061.1 GCA_017425655.1 Rikenellaceae bacterium
ATCGAGGACGGTATGAGCGAGAACGACTGGGAGGGTTGGCAGCAGCTCACCGCAGCTATCGGCGACAAGTGCCAGCTGGTAGGTGATGACCTGTTCGTAACCAACGTAGAGTTCTTGAAGAAGGGTATCGAATTGGGTTGCGGTAACTCGATCCTGATCAAGGTTAACCAGATCGGTTCGCTGACCGAGACTCTCGATGCTATCGAGATGGCTCACCGCGCAGGTTACACTTCGGTTACTTCGCACCGTTCGGGTGAGACCGAGGATTCGACCATCGCTGACATCGCAGTTGCAACCAACTCGGGCCAGATCAAGACCGGTTCGATGTCGCGTTCGGATCGTATGGCTAAGTACAACCAGTTGCTCCGTATCGAGGAGGAGCTCGGCGACGAGGCTATCTACGGTTACAAGAAGGTTTATCGCAAGTAATCCGATTTGCTTTCAAATGAGAAAAGGGCTGCGTAAAGACGCGGCCCTTTCTTATATATATAGTAAGGTATAAATATCGGCACAAACACACCTCTGCTGCTGTGCAACTTTTCGAGCGGAGAGTTCTATTCGGAGAGTTCTATTGCGCGGACAATTCGTTCGCGGCCACTGCGAGCCATCGGAGTTCGACCAAAGCGCTCGGCAAACTCCTCGTCGCTCATCGCCTGCCACTCGGCTATCGAGATCTCGCGCGGATCAAACTTCGGAGTAATCTCCGAGTGGGTTGCCAGAGGTTTAGAATGGTTGTAGGGACAGACATTCTGGCACTCCTCGCAACCGAATAGCCAACCATTCAGCGTGCAGTCGGAGGGCATCGATGCTTCTTGCTCAATCGTAAGGCGCGAAATGCAACGGCGCGAGTCGATCGTACGGTCGCCACCAATTGCGCAGTTTGGGCAGGCATCAATACAGCGACGACACGTGCCACAACCGTCGCCCGCGAAGGGCTCGTCGTAGCTATCCGCCTCATCGCACAGCACCAACTCACCCAACAGCACCGTCGTTCCGAACTCTCGTGTAACGAGTAGCGACTGGCGACCTATCCAACCGAGTCCCGCCTCAACGGCCCAACTCTTTTCGGCCAGCGGTGCCGAATCGACAAAGGCACGACCACCGAGTTGCGGATTCTCCTCGCGCAGACGGGCAAGAATAGTCATCAGCATCGACTTAATCGTATAGTGATAGTCGGTCGTGCAGGCATACGAGGCGATCTTACCTCTCGCCTTTTCGGCATAACCATCGGTAATCGGGTTACGGTAGTTCAATGCGCAGACAATGACCGTCTTTGCCCCTTCGACAAGCTGCGAAGGATCGAAACGCTTCGCAATATTACGGGACATATAGTCCAATCCGTCGCCATTGCCACGAGCTGTCCAATCGTAGAAACGTCGATGCGAAACGTCTAAATATCTGCACTTTGCCACTCCGCAAAGCGAGAACCCGACCTCGCAAGCCAACTGATGTATCCTCTCTTTGTTGAGCATAAATGTAAATTTCAACCACAAATTTAGCGTTAAAATAATAAAAAATAGTAACTTTGCGCTCTATAACCCGCATTAAAGTTGAAAAAATATGTCTTTTAGAACTCTTGCCGAGATGTTGAAGCAGAGCGTCGAGAAGTATTCCGACCTGATGTGCTCGCAGATGCTTGGCAATACCAAAATGACTTTTAAGGAGCTGGGCGAACGCGTCGAAAAGGTAAAGGAGATGCTCGTTGGCGCAGGTCTGCACGAGGGCGATAAGGTCGCTCTGTATAGTTCAAGCCATTCGAATTGGGCTGTATGTTATATGGCAACCGTATCGGCAGGTATGGTTATCGTACCCATTCTGCCCGACTTCTCGGAGGTTGAACTCGAAAAGATTCTCGAACATTCGGAGTCAAAGGCACTCTTTGTTTCGGACAAACTCTACACCAAAGTCTCGAAGGAGCGTGTAGCAAAGTCGAATATCGTCATCCGTACAAAAAATCTCAGCGTACTGGCGCAGAATGTCAATGAGCAGGGCTCGATGGCCGAGCCTAAACCGGAGGATCTGGCTGCGATTATCTACACTTCGGGTACCACCTCATCGCCCAAAGGCGTAATGCACACTCACCAGAGCCTCTGCTCGCAGTTGCATCTGTTGCAGCAGCTCTACCCGATTCATCGCGATGACGTATGGCTCTCGGTACTGCCTCTGTCGCACACCTACGAGTGCTCGCTCGGTATGCTCTTCCCGATGTCGCGTGGCTCGAATGTAACCTATCTGGATCGTCCGCCCACGGTATCGGTACTGCTGCCCGCATTGAAGCAGGTACGTCCGACAATTATGCTGATCGTGCCGCTGATCATCGAGAAAATCTTTAAGCATCAGGTACTTGCCACCTTCAACTCGAAGGCTATCACCCGCGCACTATACGGCTGGGCATCCACTCGTCGCCTGCTGCACCGCGTAGCATCGGCAAAGTTGGCAAAGGTCTTTGGTGGTCGCGTTCGTTTCCTCGGTATCGGTGGTGCGAAGCTCGATCCGCAGGCCGAGCAGTTCCTGCTTGACGGTAAGTTCAACTACGCTATCGGCTATGGTTTGACCGAAACTGCTCCGCTGATTGCAGGTGCGCTGCCCGGTAAGACTCGTCTTTCATCGACAGGTCCTGTTATGGAGGGTGTCGAAGTACGCCTTGTAAATCTGAATGAGAAGGGCGAAGGCGAATTGGAGGCAAAGACTCCGTGCGTAATGTTGGGCTACTATAAGAATCCCGAAGTTACTGCCGAGGTATTTACCGAGGATGGTTGGTTCCGCACGAAGGATATCGCAAAGATCGATGAGGACGGCTATATCTATATCAAGGGTCGTGTCAATAGTATGATTGTTGGCCCCAGCGGCGAGAACATCTATCCCGAGGAGATCGAGCACGTACTGAACAGCAACTCGCTGGTTGCCGAATCGATCGTAACGATGGAGGAGGGCCGTCTGGTTGCCCTTGTGAATTTCAACCGCGAGGAGTTGGAGCGTCGCTATCTCGACCTCAAAGATGACCTTACCGAGAAGATGGAGGAGGTTAAGAAGGAGGTTATGCAGTACGTCAATTCGCAGGTGAATAAGTTCTCGCGCATTGCCGAAGTTGAGGAGGTCGATGAGTTCCAGAAGACCCCTTCGATGAAGATCAAGCGTTTCTTGTACAACAACCGCAAGAAGCAGGAGAAGAGATAGACTGTCTAACTTCGCAGACCGATATTCGCTCTGCTATCAATAATCACGAAAGCCTATTCGATAAGTTCGGATAGGCTTTTTTGTTTAGGGTGGCATTAAGCGACCTTCACGCCAGAGAGAACGAAGAGGCTGACAAGGGCGAGAACACAAAGCAAAAGTGGCGTAAAAGGGCTGAATTGCAAAACTTTTCTCGGTTTCGGGCAAATAAAAATTGAAGTTCGACGTTATTTTAGTACATTTGTAGTTTAGAATTAAGCGAATATAGTTCAATTTATGAATAACTTCAAGAAACTCAACAATTTAGCAGGCTGGATCGTCTTTGCTGTTGCAACTACGGTCTATCTGCTCACAATGGAACCGACAGCAAGCCTTTGGGACTGCGCCGAGTTTATCGCGACATCGTACAAGCTCGAGGTAGGACACCCTCCCGGTGCGCCCCTCTTTATGATGTTGGCACGTCTGTTTATGCTCTTCGCACCCTCGACCGACTCGTTGGCGATGATGGTCAATGCGATGTCATCAATCGCAAGCGGCTTCTGCATCCTGTTCCTCTTCTGGACCATTACCCACTTGGCTCGTCGCATCTACACAGCTTCGGGTCGTGAGCTGACCAATGGTTCGATCTGGGCAATCCTCGGTGCAGGCGCAGTAGGCGCTCTGGCATATACCTTCACCGACACCTTCTGGTTCTCGGCTGTCGAGGGTGAGGTCTATGCTCTCTCGTCGATGTTTACGGCTCTGGTAGTTTGGGCAATGCTCAAATGGGAGGATGTGGCAGATGAGCCGCACGCCAATCGCTGGTTGATCCTGATTGCATATCTGATGGGGCTTTCAATCGGCGTGCATATCCTTAACCTGCTGACTATCCCTGCGTTGGTATTTATCTACTACTTCCGCAAGTGGGATACAATCACGTTGAAAGGCGTTGTCGTTGCGACCTGCGTGGCAGGTGCGATTCTCCTGGCGGTAAATGGAATTTTGATTCCCTATACAGTTGCCGTAGGCGCAGCAGTCGATCATCTGTTTGTCAATTCGTTGGGTCTGCCGGTCAATTCGGGTATGATTTTCTTTGTCTTTGCGCTCTTTACGGCATTGGGTGCAGCCGTTTGGTACACCCATAAAAAGGGCAAGGTGCTGCTCAATACGATCTGCCTGGCCGCAACGGTTATCATGCTCGGTTACAGTTCGTACGCCTCGATGACCATTCGCGCGGTGGCAAATCCCCCGATGAACAGCAACAACCCGAACACCCCCTATGCGCTGCTCTCGGTATTGAATCGTGATCAGTATGGCGCACGTCCGCTGCTCTATGGAGCCTACTACTCGACCCCGATTCTCGATGTTACGACCGAAGATGCATACTACGTTGGCAACGACGGCAAATATCACAAGAAGGAGATTTTGAGTGGCTACGTCTTCCCCGACGAGCATAAGCACCTCTTCCCGCGCATGTGGAACGCCCACAAGGATAGCCGCGAATATGAGGCTTGGGCTTCGTATCGCACCCGTAGCGATTTCAAACGCGACGAGCAGGGCAATATCCTCCGCGATGAGACGGGTCGCCCCATAAAGATCGAAGTGCCCGACTTCGGCAAGCGCGTAACATTCCTCGACGAGTCCGGCCAGCAGCGTTCGTTCGTTGAGCCGACGTTCGGTGAGAATCTGCACTTCTTCTTCTCGTACCAGCTCAACTATATGTATTGGCGATACTTCCTCTGGAACTTCGTAGGTCGCCAGAACGATCGCCAGGCAAGCACCTCGACACTGACCGATGGCAATTGGCTGTCGGGCATCCGCGCTATCGACGAGCTTTACCTCGGTCCACAGGACAATATCCCCGATGATCTGGCACAGAACAAGGGTCGAAATACCTACTTCTTCCTCCCCTTCCTGCTGGGTCTGATCGGTCTGATCTATCAGCTTAACCGCGACCCGAAAAACTTTTCGATCGTGATGTGGCTCTTTATAATGATGGGTATCGCGCTGGTTGTCTATTTCAACACCTCGCCCTCGGAGCCACGCGAACGCGACTACGTATATGCAGGTTCGTTCTACGCCTTCTCGATCTGGATCGGTCTGGGTGTGCTCTCTATACGCGAAGCGTTGGCACGCCTCGTGAAGCGCGACGGCGTGGCTATCGCGCTGACCGCTACGGCTATTTGCGCCGTAGTGCCGACTGTTCTTGCAGCCGAGAACTGGGACGACCACGACCGTAGCCACCGCTACGTAGCACGCGACATTGGTAGCAACTATCTCGAATCGACACTGCCGAATTCGATCATCCTCAACTATGGCGATAACGACACCTTCCCCCTCTGGTATAATCAGGAGGTCGAGGGAGTGCGTCCCGATGTGAAGGTTATGAATATGAGCTACTTGGGAGCAGAGTGGTATATCGATCAGATGCGTATCCGTTCGAACGATGCGGCACCCGTTCCATTCACTCTGCCGCGCGAGAAATATACCTATTGCAACGAATTGGTCCCCGTTATCAATCGCTTTGAACGTCCCGTCGAGTTGACCGATGTCATCGATTTCGTGGCAAGCGAAGACCGCCACTCGAAGGTACAGATGAGCGACGGCAGCTGGAACGACTACATCCCTGCGCGTATCTTGGCTCTGCCCGTAAATAAGGAGAATGCTCTGGCAAGCGGCATTGTCAGCGAGAAGGATGCACACCTGATGGTCGATACGGTCTATATCAGCATCAACGAGGGTAAAACCGCAATCGAGAAGTCGGATCTGATGTTCCTCGATATGTTGGCGCATTTCGATTGGAAACGCCCGATCTACTTCACGCAGATCTACTCGTTACAGAAATTCGGCTTGCTGCCCTACTTGCAGTTTGACGGCTATTCGTACCGCTTTGTACCGATCTTCACCCCTCTCACATCGCGAAACAGTGTCATCGGTCGCATCGATACCGACTACACCTATCCGCTGATGATGGAGAAGTTCCGTTACGGAAATATCGCCGACGAGAGAGTCTATGTCGATGGCTTTGTAACCTATAACCTCAATGTGGCTCACGCCCGCGACGGCTTCGCAGCATTAGCGAAAGAGCTTGTAATAGAGGGTGATAAGGAGCGCGCCTTGAAAGTTCTCGATACGGCGGTTGAGCGACTGCCTTTCACGCAGCTCGAATACTCCGAGATGAGTACACTGCCCATCATCGAGGGTTACTATGAGGCCGGTGGCGAGGAGAAGGGCGATGCAATCCTGCGCGACTTTGCACGTCAGCTGATTGAGCATATCGACTACTACGCTCGTTTCGATGGCAATAAGCAGTCGCTTATCGATCCCGTACTCGACGAGAAGTTGAAGGTATATGAGGGTCTTTACCTGACTGCTGCGCGCTATGGTCGCCGCGAGATCGTTGCCGAGATGAACGATTTCTATCGTTCGATCGGTGTCGAGGAGGCCGATCTGATTCAGATGATTGCACAATAGAGCGATCGAGATTCGCAAGAATCGACAACTATAAAACAAACGAGAGCTATCCGCAGAGTGTCGGGTGGCTCTCGTTTTTCGTATCAACACCACTCGCGCAACAGGCAACAACCAACCAACGGCAACCAACCAAAACCCAATGCCGACAAACACAAAAAAACCTGACCGAATCACTTCGGCCAGGCCCCAACTTTAATCTATTGATTATGAAAAATCCTCAAACCACGCTCTCGCGTTGGTCTGCATAAATAACGCAGATGCGCGATGAATATTGCGTTGCGACAACAAAAAAATTTGAAGAGTCGATAAATTGGCATAGCTAACCGAAAAAATTTGTATCTTTGTATGTTATAAATCTATGTAAATGACCAAAATAGTTAATAATACGTTCGATCCCAACGGCGTAGGCGTGGCAAATGGCAACTACTATGGACTGCACTTTACCTGCGAGGATGCCGATTTGGTGCTGATTGAGGCACCTTGGGATGTTACCGTTTCGTATGGCGATGGCACAGCCAATGGTCCCGCAGCCATCCGCGAAGCTTCGACACAGCTCGATCTTTACGATGCAGACTACCACAATGCGTGGCAGAAAGGCATTGCGGCTCTCGACCCCGATGAGCAGATGCTCACACAGAGCCAGCAGTGGCGTGCCGAATCTAAAAAGGTGATCGATGATCTCGAAGAGGGTTGCGACATCGAGAGCCTTGCGCCCCAATTGAATGAGATCAACAAGGCTTGCGAGCAGATGAACGCAACCATATACAACAAGGCTAAACAGCTGATCAACAATGGCAAAATCGTCGGCTTGGTTGGTGGCGACCACTCGACTCCATACGGCGCAATACGTGCCGTTGCCGAGCGACACGACCACTTCGGACTGTTGCATTTCGATGCTCACCGCGACCTGCGCATTGCCTACGAAGGTTTCGAATATTCGCACGCCTCGATTATGTACAACGTATTGCGCGATGTGCCCCAGATCGAGCGTCTGGTACAGGTCGGAGTGCGCGATTTCTGCGATGCCGAGCAGGAGCTGGCCGATAGCGAGGAGCGCATCGTAAGCTTCACCGACCGCACATTAAGTCGTGCCCGCTACGAGGGCAAAACGTGGGCTGAACTCTGCACACAGATCGTCGAACAGCTACCCACAGAGGTCTATATCAGCTTCGATATCGATGCCCTCGAAGTGCAATACTGCCCGACGACAGGCACCCCCGTTGTCGGCGGTCTGACCTTTAACGAGGCGGCATACCTGATCTCGCGAGTGGTCGAGAGCGGTCGTCGTATCATCGGCTTCGATCTGGTCGAAGTTGCCCCCTCAAAGATCGGCTGCATCGACGAGATGGTCGGAGCGCGTATGCTATACAAATTGTGCTGCGCCACACTCTCATCACAAATTGACAAATAATTAAAAATTAACAAAATATGAAAAAAATTTCGATCCTCGCAGCTCTCATCGCCATCTTGTCGCTGACAGCCTGCAACTCATCGAATGGCGGCCACACCCTCAAAAGTGAGGCTGATTCGTTGGCCTATGTAATCGGTATGAACGTGGGCTACAACCTCAAATACAACACCGATTCGACGCTCAATGTCGAGATGCTCTGCGCCGCAATCCGCGACACCTACAACGGTACGTTGCAGATGGATATGGA
>JAFPAT010000062.1 GCA_017425655.1 Rikenellaceae bacterium
ATTTATCGCGCGAGCAGTATCAATCCCAAATTTTATGCTTATATTTGCAGTACAGAAAACAAACAGAAAGTTAAACAATTAAAAAGTATAAAGCTATGTTAAGTCAGAAATTACAGGACGCTATCAATGCGCAAATCAACGCCGAGTTGTGGTCGGCTTATCTCTACTTGTCGATGTCGATGGACGCTGCTGACAAGGGTCTGAAGGGTGTTGCTAACTGGTTCTACGTACAGTGGAAGGAGGAGCAGGATCACGCACAGATCTTCATCAACTACCTCCAGTCGCGTGGCGCACGCGTAGTGCTCGCTCCCATTGCAGAGGTGAGAACCGAGTGGAATTCGGTATTGGAGATGTACGAGGAGACCCTCAAACACGAGAAGGTTGTAACCTCGTTGATCAACAACCTCGCTAACCTTGCTGCCGAGGAGCGCGACCACGCAACCGCAAATATGCTCGTATGGTTCGTTGATGAGCAGATCGAGGAGGAGGAGAGCGCTCGCGATATCATCGATCAGCTGAATCTGATCGAGGGCAACAAGCTGGGTCTGTATATGATCGACAAGGAGTTCCAGGCTCGTACCTACACGCAGGCATCGCCCCTCGCAACTTCGGCAGAGTAACATCTCCGACGTAAGCAGAGAAGATAACTCAATAACAAACCCGCCCACCTACATAGGTGGGCGGGTTACTTTTTACCGCTTCGACTACTCGTCGTAGTGTTTATGCCAACTACTCAACCTCTGTCGAATCGATCGGTGCATACTCCGCAGGCGCGAATGCGATATCAAAGAGCGGCTCGCCCGACGGATTCACATAGAGATAGACAAACGTTACGCCCATAGCATTCAGCTCGGCAGTACCCTCCTCCGCACGAATACGATCGGGAATCGCCTTGCGCATATAGGCAACCATATCGTCGCGCTCGGTAGCAGAGAGCGAATCGAGCGACAGCGTATAGTGATAGCGAAGTTGTGCCGGCTCGCCATACGATGCCGAGTCGAGGCGAGTAATCTCATCCACCTCGATCGGAGTCAGCGCATTGACTTGATCGACCGTCAATTGCAGCACATCCTCCACCGATGGTTGCAAGCGGCTGCAACTCGTAGCAGCAAAGCCGAACATCGCAACCACAGCCACCAACGCCGCGCGGCAAAATATCGTCGAGAGTCTCATCTCTACAACTCTATTTAGAATGGCAGGTCGTCAAACGGCTCTGCGCCACCCGTCATTGCAGGCTCCGCCGTTGCCATAGGGGGCAGATCGGGAATTGGAGCCGCAGCAGGTACCTGCTGTTCGGGCTGCACCTTCTGGATACGCCACGCACGAACATCAGTGTACCAACGACCATTATACTCGCGCGACTCGATATTTACCGAGACATTGACCTTCTCGCCAACCTGCAACGAGGCTGCATCTGAAACGCGATCGCCAAAGAAGGTTACGCAAACCTTACGCGAAAACTCATCGGGCAGCTCGAAAACAACCTCCTGCTTCTGCCACTGACCGCGAGCACTTGTACCCGACTGAACGGGCAGAACTCTGTAAACTACACCTACAAAATCCATAATATACTACTCCTCAACAATTTGAATACTCAAAATCAGATCACCCTGACGCAGATCGTCAATCACATCCAGACCCTCAACCACGCGACCGAAGGCGGTGTGAACACCGTCAAGGTGCTGGGTGTTCATACGGTTGTGGCAGATAAAGAACTGCGAACCGCCCGTATTGCGGCCACGATGAGCCATCGACAGCACACCGCGATCGTGATACTGACGCTCGGCCGATGTTTCGCACGGAATGGTGTAACCCGGACCGCCCGTACCATCGCCAAAGGGGCATCCGCCCTGCACCACGAAATCGGGAATCACGCGGTGGAATGTCAGTCCATCATAAAAACGTTTCTCGGCCAACGAGCAGAAATTCTCGACCGTAATCGGAGTCTCCTTCTCGTACAACTCGGCCTTCATATCACCCTTTTCGGTGCTTATAAGTGCATATTTCATTTTCGTAATATTGTTTTATTGTGAATCATACAAAGGTATGAAAAAAAGGAGACAACTCAAACAAGCTGCCCCCTTTTTTCATCGAAGTCGATAGATTTAGTTCAGGCGTTCGCTACTTTCGCCACGTTCGATCGATCGACTGCGGAACTTGACACCACTCTTGAAGTTATAGCGTAGCGAGAAGCTGAAGCGCAGGGTGTGGTTCTGGTCGTTGATATGCGTGCGGCGCAGGAACTCGGTCTGCTTGGCGAGGAGCACGTTCGGCTGTTGCAAGAGGTTATTGACACCGACATTGACCGTAAAGCGGTCCTTCGCAAAACTCTTCTTGACCGACACCGAGAGGTCCGTGATCCAATTTTCGGTGTAGAGGTTACCCTGCATAATGGGCGACATACACGAGAACGAACTCTCGATGTAGAAGCCCTTGGGCAGTGTCGCGGCAAGGGCAGCACGACCTTGACCAACCCACTTGCGATCCACGGGCTGATCGGCCGTAATGCGCTGGTTGATACTCATACCTCCGAGCGAAGTATTGAGCGACAGCCACTTGGTAATTTGGAACGGCAGATTGACATTGACCCAGAAGTTCCAATTCGAGTCCATATTGTCGTGGCGATAGAAGAGCAGATTGGGGTCTGTGGGATCGATATAGGCAATCTGTGCGATGTAGTTCTCCTGCATCAGGGCGGTGAACGAAACGGTATATTTGTAGCCGAAGATTGCTGTCATCGTGAAGTTGTTGTTATAGACGGGTTTGAGGTATGGATTACCCGTAACATACGAATATTCAGTCATTTGCTGACGGTAGGGCGACAACTGCCAGAACGACGGGCGACCGATTGTGCGTGCGTAGGTCGCAACGAGCGAGGTCGATTGCTTCTCGTTCAGGGGCACGCTGACGTTGGCGTGCGGAAATAGGCTTACGTACTCGCGCTTGGCGTAGGTCGATTTGTCGCCCTCGCCCTTGGTACGTGGTGCCGAGTGGGCATATTCGAGGCGCAGACCGGCGTTGATACCCACCTTGCCCAGCTTGGTATTGATGATGGCGTAGGCCGCGGCGATGTTCTCGGTGAAGTTGATGTCGATGGTCTGACCGTCGTGGATGTTCCACGCGCCACCCGACAGATACTCATAGAGCAGGTCGTTGTTCATCTCGTTGCGAGTATATTTCGCACCCACACGCAGCGAGGTTTTCGGATTAAAATTCTTCTCCAAAGCGGCGGACAATGAGTAGATTCGGTAGTCGGTACCGACAATGCTGCGATAGGTCGAGTCGGTCGTTGTGCCGGCCGTCGTCGAATGGTTGAGAAAGTCGTCGTGGTCGTCATTGACCTGCGAGAAAAGGTCGCCAATGAGTTTGAAAGTCGAGCCGAGGGTATCCAATTTGGCGATGTAGTTTACCGTAGCCGACCACATACCACGTTGCTCGTCGCTCGTATAGAGGCTTTGGTTGTCGGTCGTTGCGCCATTGCTGAAGGTCGAGGTCGAGGTGGTGCGACCGCGCGTGGTCGAGCCTTGATAGTAGCCCTCGGCACCAATGCTGTGGCGGTCGTTGATCTCATAGACCGCACCGAGCGAGCCGTAGGCGCGTTGGTTGCGGATACTATCGATCGAGTAGCCCGTCAACGAATTCGACGAGGTGAGGAACTCGGTGCTCTCGATCGCCTCGTTCATATAGTTATCGTAGGTGTAATTCACAGAGGCATTGACCGTTACGCGACCACGGTGATAACTCACACGTGCCGACGGAACGATGTAGAAGGGGTTGTATTTGCTGGTAATCACACGCGTCTGCACCGAGCCCGTAACGCCGTCGCGACGCGGCTTGCGCATCGTGATCTTGATAATGCCACCCGACGAATTGGCATCGTAGTCGGCACCCGACACGGGAATCACCTCGATCTTCTGCACATCTTCGGCATTGAGCGAGCGGAGGTAGGCCGCCAGATCGTCGCCCGTGAGGTTCAACATTCGATCATTGACCATAATGCGTGTGCCCGACGCGCCGTTGATCGAGATATTGTCGCCCTGAATCCACACACCGGGGGCGGTGCGGAGAATCTCCATACCGTCCTTGCCGATCGCCACGGCGGGGTTGTTCGCAACATCAACAACAAAACGATCTGCCTCGCGGGTGATCAGTCGTGCCGTTACGACCACCTCGCCGACCGAATTCGAGGCGGGCACAATTGCAATGTCGCCTAAATCGCAGTTCTCGGAGATGTCAATCGAGCGATAGTAAGGCGCGTAGCCGACATACTGAACGGTCAGAATCGCCTCACCCTCAACGGTCGAGAGCTCGAAGCGACCCTTCGAGTCGGTGGCGATACCCGTGCGCTGTGTCGAGTCGGGAGCGAGAACCACGACCGTTGCAAATTCGACGGGCTCGCCCGTTTCGTTCACCACACGACCGCGCAGCGAGTAACTATTTTGGCGTGCTGCCATCGCCGACGAGGCGGCAAGTGTCAAGATCATGACCAGAAGTGTAAAGATTCTTTTCATAATTGCAGTTTTTATTGTTTAATTTTTCGAACTTCTTGTTATTGCCATAAATTTCAGATCACAAAGATATGCAAATATATTTATACTTTGCAATACATAGAACATAAAAACTACAAATATTTTGCAAGATTTTTTAGTACCTATATCTATAATAGGGGTCGGAAACGCCGAAATTAAACACAAAAAAGCCTCGACTCTACTGTGAGTCGAGGCTTTTTAGACGAAAATGCTCGCAATTACTTCGCGCGAGTACGGTAGTGAGCGCGGAACTTACCCTTGCCGAAGCCGAGCAACTTGCTACGCAACAGATTGCGACGCAGTGGCGACAGACGGTCAGTAAAGACCTTGCCCTCCAAGTGGTCGTACTCGTGCTGGATCACGCGGGCAGCATAGCCGTCGAAGGCCTCATCGTGCTCAACGAAATTCTCGTCGAAGTAGCGGATACGGATCGCCACGGGGCGCGAAACGTCCTCGTGCAGACCCGGCAGGCTCAAACAGCCCTCATTGAAGAGATCCTCCTCCTCCGAACGCTCGTAGATCTCGGGGTTGATAAATGCCTTGCGGAAGCCCTCCAAACGCGGATCGTCCTCGGCCCACGGCGAGCAATCAACCACAAAGAGTTTCAGCGCCTTGCCGATCTGCGGTGCAGCCAGACCCACGCCCTCGGCCTCATACATCGTCGAGAACATATCCTCGATCAGCTTTTTCAGATCGGGATAGTCCGCAGGCACCTCCTTGCACTGCTCTCGCAGCACCTGTGCGCCATATATTACGATAGGATAGATCATTTTATTTCCTCCTTATAATCCTCGTTAATTTATATTCCTCGCAGCTCCAAGCTCTGCATATAGTCCTGCAGAATGATTGTAGCCGAGATGCGATCGACCAACGCCTTATCGCGACGAGCCATACGCCCAATGCCGCTTTCGAGCATCGTGCGATGAGCCAATACCGAGGTGAATCGCTCGTCGTAGAGCACCACCTCCACCTTCGGAAACTCCTTTCGCAGGCGACTGACGAAGGGCTCGATCGCACGCCACGACTCCGACATCTCGCCATTGGTCTGCTTGGGCTGACCAACAACAATGGTTGAAACGTCGTTCTTCGACAGATATTGTTTCAGATAGTCCATCAAAGTATGGGTCGCCACCGTATCCAACGCCCCTGCGATGATTCGCAGCGGGTCGCTCACGGCCAATCCCGTGCGCTTCAATCCGTAGTCTATCGCAAGTATGCGCCCCATCGCTTGCCCTCGTTGATCGGAATCAGTCTATTATGCCTCCTGCAACTTCTTGAAGAGCTTGCGGAACGAGCACTCCTCATCGACCATTGCGTGCAACTTGTCGATCGCTACGCGCTCCTGGGTCATAGTATCGCGGTGGCGAACGGTAACAGTGCCATCCTCCAAGGTCTGGCCATCGACCGTAACGCAGAAGGGAGTACCGATTGCATCCTGACGGCGGTAACGCTTGCCGACCGAATCCTTCTCGTCATAAACCACGTTGAAGTCATACTTCAACTCATCGACGATCTTCTGTGCGATCTCGGGCATACCATCTTTCTTAACCAGCGGCAGAACAGCCACCTTCACAGGTGCCAGCGCAGCGGGGAAACGCAACACAACGCGCGAGTCGCCACCTTCGAGCTTCTCCTCGGTGTAGGCTGCCGACAGCACCTGCAAGATCATACGATCGACACCGATCGAGGTCTCAACTACGTAGGGTACGTAGCTCTCGCCCGTCTCGGGATCGAAGTACTGAATCTTGCGACCAGAGAACTTCTGGTGGTTGCCCAGGTCGAAGTCGGTACGCGAGTGGATACCCTCAACCTCCTTGAAGCCGAACGGGAAGTTGTACTCAACGTCGGTTGCAGCGTTAGCGTAGTGAGCCAGCTTGTCGTGATCGTGGAAGCGGTAGTTCTCGTTGCCGAAGCCCAGCGCGCGGTGCCAAGCCATACGGGTATTCTTCCACTTGTTCCACCACATCATCTCCTCGCCCGGACGAACGAAGAACTGCATCTCCATCTGCTCGAACTCGCGCATACGGAAGATGAACTGACGTGCAACGATCTCGTTACGGAATGCCTTACCGATCTGTGCGATACCGAAGGGGAGCTTCATGCGGCCCGTCTTCTGCACATTGAGGAAGTTCACGAAGATACCCTGTGCAGTCTCGGGGCGCAGGTAGATAGTATTTGCGCCCTCGGCAACCGAGCCGATCTGGGTCGAGAACATCAGGTTGAACTGACGTACCTCGGTCCAGTTGCGAGTACCCGAAATGGGGCAAACGATCTCGCAGTCGAGGATAATCTGACGCAACTCTTCGAGGTTGGTGTCGTTCAGAGCCTCGGTGAAGCGCTTGTGAATCTCATCGCGGCGAGCTGCGATATCCAGCACGCGGGGCGACGTTGCGCGATACTGCTCCTCGTCGAAAGCCTCGCCGAAACGCTTGCGAGCCTTGTCGACCTCCTTCTGGATCTTCTCGTCCTGCTTAGCCATCCAATCCTCGATCAGCACATCGGCACGATAGCGCTTCTTCGAGTCGCGGTTGTCGATCAGCGGGTCGTTGAATGCGCCCACGTGGCCCGAAGCCTCCCAAGTGCGGGGGTGCATAAAGATTGCAGCGTCGATACCGACGATATTGTCGTGGAGCTTAACCATCGAATCCCACCAGTAACGCTTGATGTTGTTCTTCAACTCAACGCCATTCTGGCCATAGTCATAAACGGCGCTCAAACCGTCATAAATCTCACTCGACTGGAATACGAAACCGTACTCTTTGCAGTGAGCAACCAACTTTTTGAAAAGTTCTTCCTGTGTCATAATTCTATATAGTTTTTTGTATTATTCACGGTTACAACCTGCAAATTTAGCGATAATTAGCGAGATACGAAACCCTCGCCCCCGAAAATCGAACCGAAAATGCGAATTTCGGCCAACACAGAGCATTCATCCGCAATATTTTCCTCTTTTTTCGAACGCTTCTTGCCGTTCTCGCAAAAAAGATACTATCTTTGTTTAATCATATTCCGATATGCATATAAAGTATAAAATAATATTAAATCCGGACCCAAATGAAGCGTCTTTTACTATTTGCTGCGATCGTATGTGCAGCACTTTTTCACTCGTGCGAATACGATGATTCAGATCTCGTAAATCGTATGGACAACCTCGAAAATCGAATTAAGAAGTTAGAGGAACTCTGCACACAGATGAATACCAACATCTCATCGTTGCAGACCATTGTCAATGCAATCCAGAAGAACGACCACATCTCGACCATTGCCCCAATTACCAAAGACGGCAAGGAGATTGGCTACTCGATTGTCTTTACAAGTGGCAAGAACATAACGATCTATCACGGCGAGGATGGCAAGGATGGTACGAATGGCCAAAATGGCCAAAATGGCCAAGACGGCCACACTCCCAAAATCGGTGTTAAGCAAGACTCCGACGGCAACTACTACTGGACTATTGACGGCGAGTGGCTCACCGATGACAGCGGCAACAAGATCAAGGCCAACGGTACAGACGGCAAGGATGGCGATAATGGCACCAACGGCAATGACGGCCAGAATGGAGAGAACGGCACTGACGGCAAAAATGGCACTGACGGCATCACGCCTCAACTGAAAATCGAGAACGAATATTGGTACGTATCTTACGACAACGGCCAGACTTGGAAGCAGCTCGGCAAGGCGACAGGCGAGGACGGCACCAATGGCAAAGACGGTCAAGACGGTGCTAATGGTAAGGATGGCGATTCGTTCTTCCAAGAGGTGCTCGAAGACGAGAGTAACGTCTATTTCGTTCTGGCTGACGGCACCATACTGACAGTTGCAAAGAAGACCGAGTTGGCTCTCTATTTCGACACCTCGTCGCTGACGGAGATCACCATAAACAGCGAAGTTAAAGTTGATTACACGGTTGTCAGCTCGGCCGAAGTGGTCGATATGGAGGTTGTCCCCACTGCCGATTTGCGTGCAGAGGTTGTTGCCGATGACGAGAGCAACAAGAGCGGTCATATTCTGATTCGCACGGGCAGTAGCTATGACGCTGCAAGCAAGGTTATTGTCTTTGCGTCGGACGGCGAGAAGGTCGTGATGAAGAGCATTTCGTTGCAGTTTGTTCCCGATTCGGAGTCGGCACAGCTCTATGTATATAATGGTGCGACCAAGAATGTACCCGCTTCGGGTGGCACGGCTACGCTGTCGTTCTTGACCAATGTCGAGTGCGAGGCTGTTATTCCCGACGAGGCAAGCAGTTGGATCAGCATTGAGCCGACTCGCGCATTGGAGTATAAGCGCATCACGCTGTCGATTGCGCAGAACACCTCGGATCGTCGCAGTGCGAAGGTCAAGGTTCAGTCGCTCGACGGCACGCTGTCGGTTGAATATACCATTTCGCAGGCTGGCACCGCATCGTCGAGCACCCCGGGTGTAGGCGATGACGGCACAATCCTCGGCACCCCCGCTGATAACGAGATTTTCTACACTTCGAGCGACGGTAAGATTATCGAGCCTCACGATCCCAATGTCTTTGGTGGTGTTTTAGTATCGAACACCTACGAAAATGGTGTAGGCGTAATGGTCTTTGATCGAGCGATTACTGAGGTGGGACAGAACGCATTCTCTGGCAAATCAAAATTAACCAATATTGAACTCCCAGATGGCATAATATCAATGGGTTATCATGCGTTTTCGAGATGTACCGCTTTAACTCGTATAGTAATTCCAAATAGTGTTACCACAATGAATATGTATGTTTTTTCTGGTTGTTCCAAATTGGGGACTGTTACTCTTTCAGAAAATTTAAGTATTATAGACGTGGGTTTATTTGAAAATTGTACAAGTTTAACACATATTACTATTCCAAATAATGTAACTTATATTGGCAACCCTAACTCAACTAGCAATATTGGGGCATTTGATGGTTGTTCCTCATTGCAAAGCGTTATTATTGGAAGTGGAGTAAAAACAATTTCTTGGAACTCCTTCAAAAAATGTTCATCACTTACCAACATCGTTATTCCAGATAATGTAACATTAATCAGCTTTTCTGCTTTTGAGAATTGTACAGCACTAGAAAGCGTTGTAATTGGGTCGGGCGTAAAAACAATCGGAGCAGATGTATTCCGATATTGCTATGCATTGAACAATATTACTTGTAGCCGTACAACTCCACCATCAATCAAACCATCGACATTCTCAACTATCGGCTCGTCGCCCAAAATCTACGTTCCCGCGGGTTCGGGCGAGGCGTACAAAGCGGCTCAATATTGGAGCGACTATGCCGATATAATCGAAGAGAAGGAGATGTAGTTAATGTAACATAACATCTAACAAAATGCCACCCGACCTTTGCGGATCGGGTGGCATTTTATTTACAACGAACGACAGAGAATTTATCCCTCAAAAATTGTCCGAACAATCAGTTCCGTAGCACCTTTGTTGGCAGCGATGTAGTCCGCCGCGATGCGGGCAGCGTGGGCACGTCGCTTCTCGTCGGCTTTGAGCGGCGCGAACCACTCCTCCAACTCCTCGGTGGTTGTAACCGAGCGGCAAGCTCCCAGCGCAATCATATCGCACGCCTCCTTAAATTTGTGATATTTAGGACCAAAGGCAATCGGCGCTCCGTATGTTGCAGGCTCCTGCGTGTTGTGAATACAAACGCCGAAACCACCTCCGATATAGACCCAATCGGCATATTGGTAGAGCTGATTGAGGATACCGATCACGTCGATAATCAGCACTCGCGCTCGCTCGACATCGCTCTCGGTGCGGCACTCGCTGTAACGCACTACGCCTCCCGTACATTCCGAAATCAGTCGCTGGATACGAGGCTCCTCCATCTCGTGGGGCGCAATGACAAACTTCACGTCGGGGTGCGCATTGACAAAGGGCACCAGCAGCTCCTCGTCGGGTCGCCAACTACTACCGACAATAAACAGACGACTCTCGCCCTTGAAATGCTCGATGAGCGGGAAGCGCATAGCTTGCGCCGGCAGTGCCGCGGCGCGGTCGAAGCGGGTGTCGCCCGCCACAATCACATTATCGAAACCGATCTCGGCGAGCAGCGATTTTGACTCCTCGTTCTGCACAAAAATCAGTTCAAATGTAGTCAATGCGCGACGGAACATCCAACCCCAGGGTTTGAAGAAGATCGAATTGCGACGGAAAAGCGACGAAAAGATATAGGTCTGTATCTTACGTTTTTTCAGCTCTTTAAGATAGTTAAGCCAATAATCATATTTGACGAAAACGGCAAATGCGGGCTTTACAATATCCAGAAAACGGCGCACGTTATGCGGCGTATCGGCAGGCAGATAGAAGACCCAATCGGCAGCAGCGAAATCCTTACGAATTTCGTAACCCGAAGGCGAGAAGAATGTGAGCAGAATTCGATATTCGGGATAACGTTCGTGGATCATCTCGATAACAGGGCGACCCTGCTCGAACTCTCCGAGCGACGAGGCGTGAATCCACACAACGGGCCTGTCGGACTTGCCGACCGTAGCCTCCAAACGTTCGAAAATCCCTCGACGACCCTCGACCCATTTGCGCGCCTTGGGTTTCCACGGTGCGACAGCCTTGATTGCAGCTGTATAGGCCGCTATGCCAAAACTATATAAGCACATTCTCTCTTCTTTTATCTCTGATATATTCCTGAAACTCTGCAGCTTGCCCTACCAGCGGAATTGTACTACATCCTCCTCATAGCGCACCTCAAAGTGGCCATCGGGATAGTGTTCAACCGCCATAAGGTCAAATTGCGGCTCCAAAGATACGCGATAAATTGCTAAATACAATGAGGCGGCTCGCTTTAATGATTGCTGCTTACGGCGATCCATTGCATCTTCGGGCGTAGTGAGACCACCCGCCTTACGAGTCTTGACCTCAATAAAATGGATCACGCCATACTTGGTCGCCACGATATCCAACTCATAGCGGCCTTGTCGCCAATTGCGATGCAGTAGCGAGAAGCCATTGGCCGCAAGCCATTGGGCCGCAACCTCCTCGCCGGCCACTCCTATTTTGTGCTTATCAATCATCGCCAAACATCGGACCAAAGGCCCGACTTATCTGATTTGACTCTACATCAAGAACGAGAGATCGTCGCCTGCATTCACCTCGAAGATCTCGATGCCCTTCTTGAAGATGCGCATCGGACGCTTGCCAATAAGTTCCATCTTATCGCCCTCAACGCGGAGCATACAACCCTCACGCAGACCGACTACATAGCGGCGGGGATTTGCCTCGATATACTCCAAAATGCGCTGCTCGCGAGTCTCGCCTGCGTGGCCCTCCGGATTAGCATCGAGATAGTGGGGATTGATCTGGAACCGAACTGCATTGATCGCCTTGAACGATTCGGGCTCAACGATGGGCATATCGTTGGTTGTGCAGATTGTCGGGCAAACGACATTGCTACCTGCGCTCCAACCAACATAGGGAGTACCCTTTTCGATCTTCGACTTGATGGCCGACATCAGTTTCTGACGCTGCATCATACGTGCCAAAGCGAAGGTGTTACCACCGCCAACGCAGATTGCTTCCGCTTCGCGGATCATCTTTGCCGGATTCTTCGAGCGATGTACCGAACGAACACGGATACCGAGCTCGTCAAAACGAGCCTGAACCTTCGCCTCGTACTCTGCATACGAGAATGTTACGGCTGCATAAGGAACGAAGACAATCTCTTTGACACCCTTCAAAAAATCGCCGATTTGGGGCATAGGATACTGCAAATAGGGCTCGCCTGCATTGGTCGAGTTGCTGATTAAAAGAAGTCGCATAATTATTGTTGTTTATGGTTATTATTACTTTGTTGCTCTTATATGTCAAATACTTTTATATATATTATAAGCCACGATCATAGGGCTATACCATCATCGCACAATGCCACTAATACGATACGAAAATACGAAATATTCACCGAATAAACACCATTCCGAGGTGATTAATTATCCGAAACAGAGGATTTATTCACTTATCGAAGGGCTCTCGATCCCCGCCGAGGTGGCCTCGTCGGCCGCAATCAATCGTTCAATCTGCTCGGGGAAGTGGCGATATTCAAGCGCGTGGATGCGCTCTTCGAGCGTCTGGGGCGTGTCATCGGGCAACACGTCGCACTCAAATTGCGCCACTATCGAGCCACTATCGTACTCTTCGGTAACCAAATGTATCGTGATTCCGCTACGTTTACGACCTGCGGCAATCACCGCCTCGTGCACGTGGCGACCGAACATACCTTTACCTCCAAACTCCGGCAATAACGAGGGGTGTACATTGACGATTCGCCCCCTATATGCGGCAATGATTTCGGGAGGTAAAAGCAGTAGCCAACCGGCCAGAACCAGCCACTTTATATCGCGCTTTCGAAGCTCGTCGAGTAGCACATTCGGATCAGCAAGTTGCTCGCGATTAACGACAATAGACTCTATTCCGCACGCCGCAGAATGTTCTAAAACTCCGGCCGTTTTTCGCGAAGCAACCACCAGACGCACTCTGGCGAGGGTAGATTGTTCTAAATGTCGGGTAATTTGGAGCATATTAGAACCCCGACCCGACGCAAATATAGCTATATCATTCATAATCAAACGGTTAGAATAAAAAGAGCGAGCAAAGTGTCAATTTTTTGCTCCGATTTGTCAAAAGTAATAAAAAAAAGTGTTACTTTTGCGCAAAATTCGTCAATTCAATTGAAGAAATTTTACAGCTAAATAATGTTTAACTAAAAATTGAAAGTTATGTCAGAAGTAGCAAACAAAGTTGTCGAGATTATCGTTGATAAGCTTGGCGTTAAGGCAGAGGAAGTTGTACCCGAAGCAAGCTTCACCAACCACCTCGGTGCAGACTCGCTCGACACCGTAGAGTTGATCATGGAGTTTGAGAAGGCATTCGACATCCAGATTCCCGACGAGGACGCTGAGAAGATCACTACTGTTGGCGACGCTATCGCTTACATCGAGGAGAAGAAGAACTAATTCTCGATCGACAGCAATAGGCTGTTAAAAGCAGAAAGATCTCGCATAAGCAAACTTCGCTGCGGGAGATAATTTTAACCTTAAACCTGAAATTATGGAAAAAAGACGAGTAGTTGTTACAGGTATTGGCACTATTAACCCCCTAGGTCATAATATTGAAGAATATTTTACGAATCTTAAAAACGGAGTTAGCGGCGCTGCCCCAATTACTCGATTCGACGCAGAGAAGTTCAAAACGAGGTTTGCATGCGAAGTTAAAGACTACGATTATACCAAATACTTCGATCGCAAAGAGGTTCGCCTCTACGATCTCTACACCCAGTTCGCGCTGATCGCAGCCGAACAGGCTGTTACCGATTCGGGGCTCGACCTTGAAAAGGTAGAAAAGGAGAGCGCCGGAGTTATCTGGGGCTCGGGTATTGGTGGTCTTGAAACTTTCTTCCAAGAAGTAAAGGGCTTTGTCGAGGGCGGTAACACCCCTCGATTCAGCCCTTTCTTTATTCCTAAAATGATTGCCGATATCGCCGCCGGCCATATCGCAATGAAATATGGGTTTATGGGCCCGAACTACTGCACCGTTTCGGCGTGTGCCTCGTCAAACCACGCGATGATCAGCGCACTCGACGCAATCCGTCTGGGTAAGGCCGACATCGTTATCACGGGTGGTTCGGAGGCTTCGGTAAATGAGCCGAGCGTAGGCGGTTTCAGCGCAATGAAGGCTATCTCGACCCGCAATGACGATCCCAAGACTGCATCGCGTCCTTTCGACGTGAATCGCGACGGTTTCGTTATCGGCGAGGGTGGCGCAGCTCTGATCTTCGAGGAGTATGAGCACGCCAAGGCTCGTGGCGCAAAGATCTATGCCGAGGTGATGGGCGGTGGCGTAAGTGCCGATGCTTACCACTATACGGCTCCCCACCCCGAAGGCAAGGGCGCTATTCTCTCGATGCGCAACTGTCTGAAGGATGCAGGCGTAAGTGCCGAAGAGGTTGATTACGTGAATGTTCACGGCACTTCGACCCCTGTTGGCGACCCCGCAGAGTTGAAGGGTATCGCAGAGGTATTCGGCGAGAATGCTTACAAGATGAATATCTCATCTACCAAATCAATGACCGGCCACTTGTTGGGTGCAACGGCTGCCGTAGAGGCTTTGGCCTGCATTATGGCGATCTCGCAAGGTGTGATTCCTCCGACGATCAACTGCGAGGAGGTTGATCCGCAGATCGATCCGAGATTCAATCTCACGTTGGGCACTGCACAGACTCGCGAGGTGCGTTATGCAATGAGCAACACCTTCGGTTTTGGCGGTCATAACTCGACTATTCTGTTCGGTAAATTTACCGAGTAATACTGCTAAAATGTCGTAGCCATGTTCGATTTCATCCGTCGTCCGTTTTTGAGACGTTTTGGTAGCGACAGCGTGTATTACAGAATGATAGACGATGTATTCGGGATCTGTCCCGATAACATCGAGCTCTATAAGCTGGCTTTGGTTCACAAGTCAGCTTCTTTGTTTTTGGAGGATGGCCGCCAAATCAACAACGAACGTCTTGAATTTCTGGGAGATGCAGTGATCGAAACGGTAGTTTCGGACTACATCTTCATCGAATATCCAGAGGCAGATGAGGGTTTTTTGACAAAACTCCGTTCGAAGATTGTCAGCCGTCAATCGCTGAACCGTCTGGCCGTAAAGATTGGGTTGGATAAACACGTGATCGCTCAATCGTCGGGCACACTCGCACAAAAGCATATCTTCGGAGATGCATTCGAGGCAATGATCGGAGCAATCTATTTAGACAAGGGCTACAACTTTGTCAATCGATTGTTGATCAACGACCTGATCGGCAAGAACATCAACATTGACGAACTGATGACCGAGGAGACCGACTTCAAGAGCCGCCTGATCGAGTGGTGCCAGAAGAGCCGTCAGTCGATCTCGTTCCGCACCATTCACGATGAGAGCTACTCGGATAGCCATCCCATCTTCCTCTCGACCGTTGTAATCGACGGCGTTGATGTGGGACACGGCACGGGTGAATCGAAAAAGCAGGCCGAACAGCGTGCATCAAGCTCGGTTTGGCAGGTGATCTCGGATAACGATCTGGGAGATCAACTGCTCGAAGAGTTCGACCGTTTTGCGGCAGGACAATAATTTAACAATCAAAATGTTACGCAGATGAGCGATGGTTTGACACTTCGCGAAAAGATCGCAGCTCGCGGCATTGAGTCGTTGAGCGATGCTGATCTGTTGGCTGTGGTGATGGGTGAAGAGAGCGCATCGACGACCACCTCGGCTGATGCCGAGCAACTTTTGGAGGCCTTTGGAGGATCGCTCACCGCAATCAGCAACGAGGAGATTGCCCGCCTGCGTATGACTGCCGGTTTGGGATTGCGTCGCGCCGAGAGAATCGCCGCCGCCGCCGAATTGGGTCGCCGCGTAACGGCTCAACAGAGTGAGCAGGTACAGACAATCGAGTCGAGCGACGACATCCGTCGAATGTTTGCGCCCCGTATGGAGGGCTTGCAACATGAGGAGTGTTGGGCGATATTTTTGACTGCCTCGAATCGCATTATTGACAGTCGAAGAATCAGTCAGGGCGGTGTTTCGGGAACGGTCGTAGATCATCGTCTGGTTGTCAAGCGCGCGTTGGAACTGCTTGCACCACAGATCATTGTCGTTCATAATCATCCTTCAGGATCGGCACAACCAAGTGGCAATGACGACCAGATAACGATGCGTCTGCGCGAGGCAGCGGCGCTGTTTGATATCCGTCTGTTGGACCACATCATCATCGCTCGCGGATCGCATTTCAGCTACGCCGCAGTAGGTCGTCTGTAATTTCAATCAGCCACACTCACTACTACTATTTTCTGCTTTATTAGAGGCGGAAAG
>JAFPAT010000063.1 GCA_017425655.1 Rikenellaceae bacterium
GGTATATTCCAAATGATAAATTGGAGATCTTCGTCATACCACTCCAATTATAACGTGATGGATAATAATTGATAATTAAAGTAAAGATTGTGGCAGTCAATACGACTACAAATATTGAAAGATACCAAAATATTTCATACATATTTACTTCTATGCCGACAATTTTGCATATTATTGGAGCTATGGTAGCAATAATCGCTGCGGGAACTAATACTATGTTGAGTATTGCCTTAGGGTATTTCTTGAGATAATAACCTAATAGGAAATATCCAGCGAATCCCGATAGATAGTATAGAATACCTGTATTGCTTACTTCAATATATAATAGCCGTTGAAATATCGGATAACACGTTGTTATAAGACATAAAATTAAGTATATCTCAATCTCTTTTTTTGAAGCTCGCTCCAACCATGTACTTATGATTGGAGCAATTAGATAGAGTCCAGCAAGCGTGTACATAAACCACATTACTCCGTGTCCTTGCGCAGAGAAAGGCAACGAAAAGATTGATTTTATTACGCCATCTGTTGTCCCTGAACTGATACATTTACAAATAATATAAAATACACTCCAAAAAATAGTTGGACTGATAATTTTCGCAAATCGCTTTTTTAGAAAATCTATTCCATTGCTTTTGATTGGTAGAAGTAATGCCCCAGATACCATAAAGAACAGCCCAATACAAGGTGAATTATAATAACTTAGCGCTGCATTGAATATCCCTATCGCATTTCCATTTGGCATTGGTGCGTGCATTGCAATCACCATGAAACAAGCTAAGATTCGTATAATGTCAAGGCTATGCTCTCTTTGGTGTGTCATATCAACTTATAAATTTTCTCAACCTCGGATTCGTTGCCGTAATCGTGTGTGTGAAGATGTTCAATAATGCGATTTTGTAACTCTTTATCGTCGAGCAAAGCTTTTATCCCTTCGGCGCAACCTCGGTTGTCCATCGGTACAATCACGCCATCAATGCCATCTTCAATTTGGCTCGGTGCAGTGGGGTAGTTTGTTACAACTACGGGTTTATAGAGCATTTGTGCCTCGCGTACGGTAACTGATTTGCCTTCATAACGTGATGGCTGAACATAGATATCACACGCTTTGATATAAGGATAAGGATTCGATCGCTTACCAAGAATAATCACTCGCTCCTCAACGCCTGCCTCTGCAATCTTTGCGCGAATCAGCGGCTCATCACTACCGAATCCAATAATATACCATCGAACATCTACGCCCATATCTACCAAATGCTTGCATATAAACGGCAGGTTGTCGTAGTTTTTTTGATGGCAGAATCTGCCAATTGTTAATAGAGTAATAGTATTTGATCTTTGTAGATCATTTATGTTGTAGTCGGGAAGATTTATATCGGCTCTTTGTCGAACGAAATTGGGTGCAAGTATATTCTCAATTTTAACAATCTTATGCTCTAATTCGGGAAATACAGAAAGATATGCTGTGGTTGTTGCGTCAGATATAGAGCTAATATAATCGAATTGGCTCCAAATAGGCAGTTCTATATCTTTATTAATATTTACAATTGAGTAATCTGTGTGTATCCAAGCAATTCGTTTTTTAGCTTTAACTTTCTTTAAGCAGATATTATGTGGCATTACAAAACTAATCGCCAAATCGTACTCAATGTCGGAAATTTTCGGCAGGAGCGGGGTGGTGCAATTTGCCACATATTGGAAAATCGACGCATCTTCGCCAGTAATTTTATGTGTGCGACGATATATGCGATGTCGAATCTTTGCCAATAGGCGAGCCACAACGATATCCACGTACCCCTCGCGCAAAACTTCTTTCATCGAACGCTCCAAAGTTGAGTATTTGGGGATCTCTGGCAACAGATTAACTCCTTCGGGAATCAACTGCATCAACTCTCCCTGATGGCTATAAATAAACAGATCGATATCGTATTTGGACTTGTCGATTACATTCAGTAAGCCAATCAATGAGATCTCTGCTCCTCCGATTTCGAGGTAGTGAATCAAAATTAATATGCGAGGTTTAGTTGTTATCTGCATAATCCCAATCGGCAAAAGAGTTGCTTAATAAAATTGTTTAACGAGGATCGAGTTTGTTGATTAATGCCTATGGTATAGACAAATGTCCCGACAACAACAACGCTGGCAGCACATACGGCTATTAAGCGAACAAATCCCTCTTCCATTGCTGTATGTACAGCATATACCGGTAAATAAGAGCACGCAGCAACTAATAAACATCTACCATATACCTGTATCCAATATGTCGCAACAGAGAATTTAACATATTTACGAAGTACAAATACCGCAACAACTTCGGCAATAAATGTAACTGCGATTAATGCAACGAATACCGAAATAGCGCTAAATCCCACTTGCAGTAGAATGTAAGCGATCGGGAAGATCGAACACAAGATAATACCTACAACAATATTGGTTAGTTTAATATGCCCTGTGGCGTGAATAGCAGCCACACGAGAACTCTTGATGTTTACAATCAAACTATTGATGAGAATCAACATTGTAAAGGGTATAGTTTCTGCCGGATATTCACCTAACCATAGGTCGAGAACATATTTTAGCTCTAAACATAATGGCAATGTAAGAACAAACGAGAGATAGAATGCCATACAGCTGCTTAAATATACCAATCGCATCATCTCGTCTGTTTTATCGGCGGCATACAACTTGATGATTTGCGGGCGAGAGGCCAGCATAAAGTTGTTGGCAAATTGAGTTAATGTACCTTGTACTTGATATGAAATTGCGCGTGCCGTATTCATAATCGGACCAAAGAACATATTGAGCAGAATATTTATTCCTTGTCCTTGGAGCATTCCTGAAATTTGCCCGATCAGATCCCACCATGAGTACGAGAATAGTTGTTTATATAGATTCTTGTCTTTATCAAATTTAATATGACAGGTTTCTGCAAATTGTCGATTGCAATATGTAATATAGATAGTGGTGTATATTATTCCTACAACCATTGTCATTAATGCCCAAATTATCATCTTATCACCACCGATAATCTGAATGGCAAATGCCAATAGGAGTTTCGCTACTACATCGAAAATACTCATGTAGGCATAAATATCCATTTTCTCATGAGCAATAATAGCCGCGCCATATGGTACCTGTATGATGCTGACAACCATCGATACTATACCGATTTGATAAGCCCAATGTGCGGCGTGCATACGCTCTATGGGTATAATGAGCTTGTTTGTAAGCAACCATAGGCCGATCGTTTCACTCAATATTACGATCGCTATGGCGAGTGCAATATGGATAAACAATGTCGCGCTGAATGTACGTTTTAATTGCTCATTATTCCTACGGCCAAGTTCGTAGGTGAGGAAACGAGATGTGGATCCACTTAACGCGCCGTTTAGAAATGTAAAAATTGCAACACATCCTGTAACAACATTCAAAATGCCATAATCAATCTCGCCCAAAGTACCAAGAACAATACGTGCCGTATATAGCGATACAAGCATTGACGCTCCCATACGGATATATAGGAGCAATGTATTGCGAGCTATTCGCTTATTATTTCCTTCGTATGCAGACATTGATAATTTTCTTTACCACCGCTTTGGCGTAGGCAGGTAGAGTTTTTAATTTTGTCTTCCACGCGGGGACGTGGAGTAGGCGTGTTACAAGTGCGTCAAAATCTTCGCTCTTGTATGCTCGCCAAAACTTTTCGCTCTTCGGGTGCATCGTCGTGCTACGTACAATGCAGGGATTGAATTGCGTTGCATCTAAAAGCGTTGAGGGACGAATATCGAAGAGTTCGCTTTTAATATAGTTGAACAGCTTTTCGCCTTTGTCGCTATTGATGCATACTAACGAGATGCCGCGATCGTCGTTATACTCTTTGCCGAAAATGCCACTTCCCCAAAAATCGCCGAGAGTAATATCAGCTCCCGAAGCGAACTTCTTGAATTGACACGCTGTGCACGATGGGCGAGTATAAAGATCCGCTATAAAACCGCGCTGGAACGGATTCTCGGCTCCACGCTGGTGTATTAATGCCCCATTCTCAAATTTAACGCGAATAGAATATTGTTGCCAACTCTCCGTCTTGTCGCGAAAATTAAATTCTGATATTTTTGATCCCGCTTTTGTCTCTAATGAATTAAGATAGTGCCGAAAGATTGCGGGACTTGGTATGCCGTGGCATACAACCTCAATGCAGTATAGCCCCTCATAGTTTTTGCCCAAATAGCTTCGCAAACCTCCAATCTGGCAAGGAGTGCCCGTGAAAAGCACTTTGCGACCACTGCGCAAATCCTCCTTAACACGCGTTAAACAATCTCCAATGCGACTTTGGGTATATTTCGATCCACGTAATGCACTCAATTCCTCGATCGATTCGATACGTTGGTGTCCGACCTCCATCTGCATGTTGAATGCCGCGCCATATACCACGCCACCATCGTTGATAATATGTTCGGCAAGTGCGGTAAATACTCCTCCTGACGAACTATTGGAACGAATATTGTCGTTGCGATTTTTGCAGGCAATAACTTTGGGTGCAACACCGATGCTTTTCTCGCCCAAAATCGGACACGCCTTGCGACAGAGATCGCAATTGATACACACAGCCTCGTCAATGATTGGATGCATAAATCCCTGCTCGTCGGGCTGCATTGTAATGCAGCTCTTGGGGCAAATGTTTGCGCAAGCCTCGCAGCCGCAACAATCTTTTATCGGAATTATGGCAAGCGGACGCACCGTCATTACATTATCTTTTTCAACTCTTCACCAATCAGCAACGCGCGATCGCGATATTCGGGCATTATAGCTTGTAAGTGCTTGCGTATCTGATCTTCGTTTTTATATATCCAATCGAAAGCATTTGTTAAATCGTTTTCGCGGGTAAGCGATTGCACCGGAAGGACATAGTTCTCATGTGTGCCGAATATATCTTTTGCAATACCTTTCGCCTTTACAGAATATCCCACCACTAATGTCGGGACACAAGTGGAATAAGCTGCAATAGAGGCGTGAGTGCGAGCTGCAATCATAAAACGGCAACGAGCAATATAACCCTTCAATTCCATACAATTGTGATCCTCGATCATCACCACGCGTCCCGTGTGCTTGTACTTCTCGAATAACATTCGTAACGGCACGCGGTCGTCTTTACCTTCCCATACTACGTGCGGTATAAGGGCGATCTGCATATCGGTAGTTGCGATGATGTGTTCAATGAGGTGCTCGTAATTTTTAATTGTAGTTCCACTTTGATTTGCCCCCTCGATGACAACGTGGCTTATATTAATACCGATTGTATTGTCTTTGATAAAATGTTGAGGTAATGGTAAATCTATCCTATCTAATACAAATGCGGGATCAGGTAATAGTGTAACGTGAGTTAAACCTGCATTAATCATCGCTTCATATGTAAGACTTTCTCTTGCGATAATTAATGAATAACGCTGCAGATCCGCTAACATATTCGATTGTTTGATAGAATTAGGCTCAACGGAACAACCTATAAATGCAGTTTTAATATTCTGCCTATTATATAATTGATTCAAATACTCATAAATAGTAATATCACCATAACAATAATTATCACCTCCAATAGAGAGCGCAATATCAAATTTGTCAGTCCGTTTTTTTATAGCGTCTTGATAAGGAAGCAAGTCTATATGAATATATTGCTTCTGTAATTTTAGTTTTAGATATGCTATGAGAAAATCCCAAGTTAATTTACTGTGGACTTTATTCGCTGATTTAATAGTAGATATTTTGTCAATATTATATCTATTATCTTCTGCAGCATTTGAAGACATAAGTGTGGAGTTTACAGTGCCGATAATCTTGTGCATAGAGCGAATGATAGCCTCACAACCGTGATTCCCGCTGCCTCCATGTCCATATAAAATGATATTATTCATATAATTTTTATAAATCGAATCCCGCTCCTCCGTTTTTTTTGAGCGTTTCTATCATTTGATTCCAATCCTCGGGTGTTTTCTCTGTAAATATCTTATTAAAAACAGGTTTGTTATGCATCGCAATTTTGTTGCGTTCTATGTACTCATCGAACGTGCATAGAACTCGCCAAGGATTGCCCACAACAACGACATTATCGGGGACATCTTTGGCGATGACACTTCCTGCGCCAATAATCACATTATTACCAATCTTAGTATTTGGTAAAATAATGCTACCTTGTCCAATAAAAACATTGTCGCCTATTTCAACTACTCCAACTTTGCTATATCCCAAAAATTTTTTAGTGCTAGCATCATGTGCAAGGACGCGTACCCCAGTAATAGTTACATTATTGCCTATGCTAATAAGAGAACCATGACAACCATCAATGTAAGACCCGACAATATCTACGTTCTCGCCAATCTTAACACCTCGTTTCCTTAAAGATTCTATACTTGTGTAATCAATAGGCTTTAATATGCCTAATTTTCGTAAGATCCTTTTAATCATAGTTTAATAAATTTTCAAATTGCTCTATTATTGCTTGTGGTGTATATCTATCTATGAATTTTATGCTATTATTTACTACCTTCTTTTGTAACTCTTTGTTTTCTGCAAGCTTATATATACCTTCGATCAGACTATTGACCGTAGGTTCTACCATTACGCCATTCTCGCCGTCGATGATAAATTCCGAAGGACCGACCGAACGAGTGACAACACATGGTGTGCCGAGTGCCATTGCCTCTTGAATAACCAAACCTTGCGACTCGATGTGCGATGTGTGTATCATCATATCGGCGTGCTTGATATATGGATAGGGATTTGCTTTGCGACCGCACAAAATGACCTGACCAGCTATATTATTTTCGCGTATTAGAGCCTTGATCTGATTATATAAATCACCGTCACCAATAATATACCATTTGAAATTAAGTCGCCCATCCGCACGCAATCTCACAGCAGCATTAACTACATTTTCAATATGTTTTTCAACAACAATTCGCCCGACGGTAACAAATTTCAGGCCATCATAATTGCTATATGGATTGCCTCCATCGTTACCCATCGCACAAATCTGCTCCACATCTACCATATTGGGAATGACCCTCAATTTGGGAATAAGATCATTCGATAAATTCGCTAAAATGTCGCGCACTCCATTCGATACAGCAATAAGCCTATCGAAATGTGCCCAAACTTGTAGCCACGATTTTGTGTCGTGATCTTCGCATATTGCACCGTGATGCCACCAACATATTTTTTGCTTCGCCTTGACCCCGTGTGCGATTATATCAGCGGAGGGACCTATACGATATGCTATTGCGGTATCATATGATTTATTTATGCCCAATAATCTTATGATAATCTTATATGCTGTATCTCCTATAATACGTGAGAATAATAGTGATAAACGATATTTAATGCCAAACCAAGTCTTTTTTTTGAAATTATTATAAATAACTTGTTTTAAAGGCCCATAAGCCAATCGTATATCATTTAAGATCAGATTTACCTCTGAAGGAATCTCGTTGATATAATCTCCTGCTCCTTCAAGTAGTAGCAAATCTACCTCATACTTACTATAATCCAAATGCCGCAAGACATCAACAAGTGATCGCTCAACACCACCCACATATAGATGTTCGTTTATGAATAATATTTTTTTGCTCATTTAGATTTAAGCTTTGCGATATTGTATTCTCCTTCTAATAGCAATACATACTCCGATAGGGTAGCAAATGCCAGCTAATATAGGCGCGTTAGATCTTAAAAAGTATAAAGGAACGTTCCCCAATAAAGATTGAGCAACTAATTGTACTACATCGTGTATGCGATCTTTAATGCGATAATGATATCTTAATTTGTGATTATATAACATCGCATATCCCATAGGATTTTTCTTGACAAGATTCCAAGATCCTTTTGTTAAACCGTCGTCTAAATACTCGGAAATAACTATTACGCGATTATGCCAACGAAGTTTGTATCCATCAAGTGCTATATCGTCTAAAACAATTTGTTCGGGCGTGAAATTTTCTCCTTCCCAAACAATGAATGGGTACTGTCTTAAAATATTTATTTTATAGACTTCATTACAATCAAAATTTAAGCCATATTTGGCTCGCTCTAAATCGGTGGCATCTACATAATTTGCAAAAAGAGGCTGTTTGAAAGGTTGTGTTATTGTGTAGCCTCGCAATCCGCCGACTCCAACAAACGAATTATCATCTTTAATCTTTTGACATTCGTTCGCCATAAAATCAATAACTGTATTATCTGCTAAATAGTCGTCAGAATCAACGATAAATAGAAAAGGCGATTGAGCTAAACCGACAGCTCTATTAATTGCGCGTGGCTTGCCACCATTTGCAACCTTATGGTAATTAATAGTAATCCTATTTTCACATATCCATTGTTTGACCAATTCTTCTGTATTATCAGACGACCCATCGTCGATTACCAACCACTCAAAAGTATGTTTGGTAATCTGTTCTACCAAAGATTTGTATAGAGCAGGTAATGTGTGTGCTCTGTTGTAGGTGGGTGTAAATACCGTGATATTATAAGGCTGATTCATGGATATTTGAGTATATCTTAACTTTTAATAGTCTATATAAGCACTTTTATAACCATTATTTTCAACTTCCAATATATTTTATTGGAGCGCATGATCTCCCATAGGTGTGATTTGAGGAATTGACTCAGTGGGGTGGCGAGAACCGAAAACTCTTGCGAGGAGTCGCGGTGAACCATTGAAAGCAACTTAATACAGGTCTCGACCACGTTGCTCAGTGCCATTGCTGCATATTGCGACACTTTGGCCTGTGTTAATTCATACACGGCTTTTACATTATCAAACTCTTCAAATGCTCGCTTCGATAACTTCAAATGCGACAGACTGCCCTCGTGGTACTCGTAGTAGTAGAGGGGCGCGCTTGAATAAGCTAATGTGCATCCGTTAGTGAATAATTGAGCCATTACATAGTAGTCTTCACTTAATGTGGACTTGGGAAAGTTGAGCGATTTGAAAATTGCTTTGCGATATAGTTTCGCAGGAAATCCCCAAAACTCATACTTAAAAAATCTCCGCATCAACTCGTCAAACGTAAGTACGCGCGTATCTCCTTGTGAACTTGTCGTAATATCCTTTTCGCTAAATATTCGCTGTACATAGCAAGCCACCATATCTGTATTGTATTTACAGATGAGTTCGTATAACAATTCAATATAATTGTTGGCAATACAATCATCACTATCAACAAAACTAACATATTCACCAGTAGCCTGCTCCAATCCGAACTTTCGTGCCAATGAGGCCCCGCCATTAGCTATATGAAAAACCTTGAACCGCTCGTCAATAACTGCAATTTGATCACATATTTTGCCACTCTCGTCGGTCGACCCATCATTAATCAATATAAATTCAAGATTTGAATAGGTCTGCTCTCGTAAGCAACGTAAGCAACGCTCTAAATACGCTGCGACATTATAGACGGGAACAATGACTGATATCAATGGATATGTCGCGACTCCGTTACTCATTAATTCTCTCCAACATTGTTGCGGGGATGTAGGTTGAGGCGACGGAGATTGTGTCGTTGAGGCGCACAACTACGCGGCGGTGTCCTTTGATTCGAATCAGCTCGCCCTCGATACCCTTCATCGGACCGGCTGTTACGCGCACGCGATCACCTGCGGCGAGAGGAATATCGACTAACGTCAGGCAATCGTCGGGCATCTCAATCAAAAATCGGAAATCGTTCATCTGCTTGTCTGAAATTGGCGCAGGACGACGTTCTGCGTGATCAAGCACATATCGCATAGGTAGCGATAATTCGTTCACAATATCATAACACCTCTCGGCATCTATGCGAACAAATATCACATTAGGAATTAGCGGCATTTCTATACGGCGCTTTCGGTCGTTGTATATGCGCTCTTGCAGTCGCATTGGCAAATAGCACTCCACGCCCACTTCGGTTAGACGACTTTTGATGCGTCGTGCGAAATTATTTCGCGTATATGCTGCGAACCATTTTAGTTCTGACGTGGATTCCATTTCGTGATTTCTGTTGTGGAAGTTGAGGGCTTGGCACGCTTCGCGGTTGTCAATGCACCAGCGGAGGTATCACTGACAAACCATTTGAAATTTACGCGTACTCAGCCACTCACTCTTACACAGATGTAAGTACACAAGTATTCAACATACAAAGATATTGAATTTCTTATTATAATCAAAGTATAAGTCCCTTATTTTCGGGTTTCAGAGCTGTTTACATTATATTTGCGACGGGAACAGCTCGTTTGGAAAGAGAGAAAAGCGAGGGAGCGAGTGTTGATGTTTAGAATTTTTATTACCTTTGTGGCGTAAATAAAAGATATACACAAAACCGAAGAATATGGAATTGAAAGAGATTTTGGCTATTTCGGGTCAGCCCGGATTGTTCAAATATGTTGCTCGTAGCAGCAATGGTGTTATTGTTGAGTCGCTCATCGATGGTCGTCGTCAGAATGCGTCGGCTACGGCTCGTGTCAGCGCGCTGACCGAGATCGCAATCTTCACCGAGGATGAGGATATGCCGTTGGCATACGTTTTCGAGAAGATCTACGCCTATACCGAGGGCAAGGAGGCGATTAATCCCAAGTCGGATGCAGCTGCTTTGAAGAGCTATTTTGCGGAGGTTCTGCCCGAATACGATCGTGAGCGTGTTCACGTTTCGGACATCAAGAAGGTATTTGCTTGGTTCAATATGCTGGTTGCAGCAGGTATGACCGAGTTCAAGTTGCCCGATGAGGAGGAGCAGAGCGAAGAGTAGTTGAGTACTCAATGCCCCCAAAAAAAGAAGCCGCACTCGAAAGTGCGGCTTTTCTTATCTCTTTTTGAGAGGTTTGATAGATCGATTTTTTAATACGCCATTGACCCAACGGCCTTTGTATAGGCGACCATCGACATCCTGAATAATACATTTGCCGTGAGGCACGCCGCGTTCAAATTTAGCGGTATATTTGACACCTTCAGGATTTATAAATGTTCCTTGTCCATCAGGATTTCCATACCACCATTGCCCGCAATATACACTGCCGTCAGCATATTTCATTGTGCCAACGCCGTTAAATTTTTTATGGGATATATGTCCAACATACGACGAACCATCTTCCCAGCGTATAGTTGTGATTCCAGTAGCCTTATCTATGCTCTCTTCGACAATCTTTAACTCTTCGACTTTGACCTTTTTGATCTTTTTTTTGTTGTTCCAACTGCTTTTGTTGCTCCAATATATCTTTGGGACTGACGTAAGGCATACCGACAGTAGCATTGGCATTCCATACATAATCGCTCATGTATATCAAGTCGAGTTGCGCAAAGCATTGGCTTGACAAGCCGATGAGCATTATCAATAGTGTAAGTAGATGCTTTTTCATAACTTTCTATTTTTTAAGTAGCTTAATCGATTTCTCTTTGAGAACGCCGTGCACCCAACGGCCTTTGTATAGGCGACCATCGACATCTTGAATGATGCCTTTGCCGTGAGGTACGCCATTCTCGAAATTGACAGAATAAGCGATGCCTTCGGGAGTTTGGAATGTGCCTTTGCCATTGGGTAGATCTCTACTCCACGAGCCACTATACATACTACCGTCGGGATAGACAATTGTTCCCGCGCCATTACGATTGCTGAAAAACCATTGACCTTGATATTGGCTGCTATCGGGATAGATCATCGTGCCCATTCCGTGCAATTGCGAGCGATAAATCTCGCCGGTGTAAGACATTCCGTTTTCCCAACGCAAAGTGGTTAGTCCGGTTGTTTCGTCAATTGTTTGCTCAATCGCGCGCATCTGTATATATTGCTTATTAGAGCGGAATGATTCCCAATTGATCTTTTTGCCCCTCGAACGATTGGTCGATAATTGTTTAGGTAGTTGAGAACCGCCTTGTCCTTTGAGAAAATACGGATAATCTGTTCCGTGTACCAATCTGGTCCAAGGGTCATATCCACGATCTACAATATCGGGATAGTGATGTTCCTGCTGCGCAAAGCTTATGTTTGGCAAACAGAACAGCGCTAAAATCAGTGCAAAAAAGTATCGTTTCATCGTTTCGTGTTTTAGACGGTTGTTGCCGATTTTTGCAATTATATAAAATTATTTTTGCAAATGCAAAGTTTTGAAGCGAAAATATGCGAATTTTATGCGAAAGAAAGAAGTATTGCTTGAATTTAACTTTTTGAGGCTCTTGACACTTGCTATAAAGTTGAAATAAATTTTTCGGGGGGGGTAAATGTATGCAATATTACATTGTAATACAGCTGTCGGCGCGTGTGGTACGATAACAAAAAAAGAGCTGCACCAAGTAGTGCAGCTCGTTATGAATGGGGTAATATCTTGCGATATGGTTACATTCTTTCGGGAACCTCGATACCCAGCAGAGCCATACCCGAACGGATCACGCGAGCAACCTCCGAAGCGAGTTGCAGGCGCATCTGGCGCACCTTCACATTCTCCTCGCGCATAATCGAGTGGTCGTGGTAGTAGCTGTTGAACGACTTCGCCAAATCGTAGATGTATGCACCGATGATCGACGGAGCGAAGTTCTCGCCGGCTGATGCAACCACCGAGGAGTAGTCGCTCAAAGTCTTGATCAACTCGATCTCCTCCTTCAAGTAGTCGATACCTACAACGCGACCTGCGTAGTCGATACCACTCTCGGCAGCCTTACGCAGTACCGAGCAGATACGTGCGTGGGTGTACTGAATGAAGGGGCCTGTGTTGCCGTTGAAATCGATTGACTCGCGCGGATCGAACAACATCGTCTTCTTGGGATCGACCTTCAAGATAAAGTATTTGAGCGCGCCCAGACCGACCATCTTCGAGATAGCCTCTGCCTCTTCGTCAGTGCAACCGTCGAGCTTGCCCAACTCCTGCGACATCTCGCGAGCAGTCGAAACCATATCGGCAATCAGATCGTCTGCATCGACAACCGTGCCCTCGCGCGACTTCATCTTGCCCTCCGGCAATTCGACCATACCATACGAGAGGTGGGTGATGTTGTCGCTCCAATCGTGGCCCAACTTTTTGAGGATCAACTTCAAAACCTGGAAATGATAGTTCTGCTCGTTACCTACGACATAGATCATATCGTCGAGCTTGTTGTCCTCGAAACGGCGGAAAGCGGTACCAAGATCCTGGGTCATATATACCGAGGTGCCGTCGCCACGCAGCAACAGCTTCTGATCCAGTCCGTCAGCAGCCAAATCGATCCACACCGAGTTATCCTCCTTGCGGAAGAACACGCCTGCGTCGAGGCCCTTCTGTACGATGTCCTTGCCGAGCAGGTAGGTCTGCGACTCGTAATAGACCTTGTCGAAATCGACACCCAGAGCCTTGTATGTAACATCGAAGCCGTCATATACCCAACCGTTCATTGTCTGCCACAACGAATAGACCTCCTCATCTTTGGCCTCCCATTTGCGCAACATTGCCTGTGCCTCCTGCATAATCGGAGCCTGCTTCTTGGCCTCATCTTCGCTCATACCCTCCGAAATGAGCTGCTTGATCTGCTCCTTGTAGTGCTTGTCGAACTCGACGTAGTATTTGCCGACAAGGTGGTCGCCCTTCATACCGCTCGATGCGGGAGTCTCGCCGTTGCCGTAGAGCTTCCACGCCAACATCGACTTGCAGATGTGAATGCCGCGGTCGTTCACCAAGTTAGCCTTGATGACGTTGTGGCCGTTGGCTTTGAGAATCTGCGCCACCGAGTAGCCGAGCAGATTGTTACGAATATGACCCAGGTGGAGGGGCTTGTTGGTGTTGGGCGACGAGTACTCGATCATCACTGTACGACCCGTTGCGTCAGCCTGACCGAAGTCCTCATCAGCACGCATTTCGGCAAAACGCTCTGCCCAGAAATCGGCCGAAAGCGATATGTTCAAAAAGCCTTTAATGACGTTGAATGCGCTCACTTCGGGGTTATTGGCTACGATATGTTCACCAATCTCGGTAGCGGTTGCTTCGGGTGATTTGCGGCTTCGTCGCAGCAGAGGGAAAACTACGAGGGTAAAGTCGCCCTCGAACTCCTTACGTGTCTTCTGAATTTGGAGCACTTCGCCCTCCTGCTCGCCGTAGAGTGCGCCGACGCTGCGACCCACTACGCCCGAAATAAACTCTTCGATAATCATCTTGATATAATGTTTTATATATATTTACTTAATTAGGTATAATCGTGGCGCAAATTTACGCAAAATTCGCGAACAACGGTAATATTTTGTGCGATAAGCGAAAATAATTCGCAATTCATTAGCGATTTATATAAATCGAGCCCGCGATAAAACGAAATAGCCGCACCCCGAAGAGTGCGGCTAAATTATAAATTGGAATCCCTCTCGTTACTCCTCCTTGAACGATCCAAAGGTGTAACCCTTCTTTTTGAGTTTGCGGATCATCTTGTCGAGGTGGTTGTAGAGCTTATCGGTACGCTCCTCGCCTGTTCCCGGGTGGATCAAGATGATCGCACCGTTCAGACCCTCGCGCTCCTCTTTTGCCCAGAAATCCTTCAAAATAGCCTTCGACGATCGGTAGCCCTTCATCGATGGAGTGGTGTAGTCTGCATTGGTGTACGACTCCTCGGTCAGATTGACAGGAATCAAACCCATCTGTACTGCCACTGCATTTGACTCCGACGAATAGTGCTCGTATGGCGGCATGTAGGCGCGGATCTTCTCAACGTCAATGCCCATACCTGCCAGCTCGGCCATATTGGCATCGAGATCTACGCGAACCTCCTCGGGTGTTACCAGCGGAGTGTGAGCCTCGTCCCATTCTGCATAGAGCAGATGCTTGTCCGAGTGGGGTGCAACGTAGTGCCCGCCGTCGATAATAGCTTGTACCTTATCGCGATTTACGCGAACGCAGTTGCCTGTTACGAACCACGAACTTTCGATGCCGTGTTTTGCCAACGTAGCCAATACCGTAGGTACGCCCTCGAAGTTGTAATCGCCTGTGAAGCAGAAATATATCTTCTTCTCTGCGGGATTCATACGGCGCACAGCTCCGAATCGGTCGAGCTGTGCACCATCGAATTTATCTACTTTTTTTTTACGTCTTTGCCGAGTGCGCTGAGCGTCGAGAGATAGTAGGTCATCGAAGCCGTACCGTCCATCGTGGGCTCATTGGTCGAGAAGTCGCCAAAGAAGTCGTGATATACAGCGATACCATTCTGGAAGGGCTTCAAAGGATCGTCATCACCCTGCGAAACACCAATCATGCCGTCGTTGATGGTCTTGTAGAGAGGACCATCGATCAGACCGCCGTAGATCGAGCCGTTGCGCGACTTGATGTAGATTGCGTGGGGATCGGTCGGAGTATCAACACCTTCGGGATACTCGCAGATCATAGTTGTACCCCAAGGGTTGCAACCGAAGATCCAGTCGAGCAGTGCGGCCTCCATTTCGAGGTACTTGTTGTCGCCGGTCAGCTCATGGTACAAGCGCAACTGGGTCAAAGCACCAAAAGTGAAGTTGTTCGAGCACCAGTGGTAGGGAACGCCGTGATAGAACGGATCCTCGCCAGCGCGATTCTCGATGTGCATCAAACCCTCACCCATATAGCTCTCATATTTAGCCTTCTGTGCGTCGTTGCCGGCCTCTGCGATCAGGTAGTGGCCAACATTTACGAAAGGATACCACTGATAGTGGCGAGCCTTACCGGTCTCCATCCAAGGAGTGATAGGCTCCAACTCGCCCCAATAATCAGCGCGCTTGAGCCAATGCTCGTTCTCGGGCTCCATCAGGTGCAGAGCGATAGCTGCAAGCTCCATATCGTCGATCCAGTTAGCCTCCTCATAGAAGTAGGGCTCCTTATAGCATACACCGTGGAAAGCACCCGGTTTAGCCTCTGCGAATGCCATTGCATCAACAGCCTTCTTCTTCATGCTCTCTGCGAATTCGGGGTCGAACTTCTCGAACAATACGGCACCCATTGCAAATGCCGATGCATACTTTGCAGCTGCCGATGCAACACCCGTATTGCGGTTCTTGTATTTGCCAAGACCCTGGATCTCGCCCGTGATGAAATATACGGGACGGCCCTTGCCGGGACCATAGCCATAATCAACCATGTCGGTATGCGGCTCGCGGATACCGGTGTGGTCGCGGTCGTCAGCAATCTGGTTGAACATTACAGCCGAGTCGGGATTCATGCGCTTCATCCACTCCAAGCCCCAACGAGCCTCGTCGAGAATATCGGGCACGCCATTCTTGCCCTTGTCGCCTGCTGCGTTGAACTTGTCAGTGAACTGATCGGGGTTCTTGTAGTAAGCAAACAACATCTGGAAGGTAGCATTAGCCGAGGTCATCAAATACTGCAACTGGTCGGTAGCGTCGTGCCAGCCGCCACGAACGTCGATATGCTCGCCCGTACGGGTGGGGTGATCAACGATATAACCGTCGTACTGGTGGCAATCCTCGCCGGTGTAGGGGTTGTAGCCGCAACGCTGCTGTCGCATATAGAACAGCGGCATATTGCCTGCGTCGGCATAGATGTCGTTACCGATGCGGAAGTTCTCCGAACGGGTATCGCCAATCTTGATGTAATACGAACCCTCTTTGCTCAACTCGGTGAAGGGCAGACGATAGGCGCTCTTCATACCCCAAATCGAAGCATCTTTTGCGATAGCTTTGCCGGTGAAAACGACCTTGCCGCTGCGAGCTTCGCAGACATCGAAGGTTGCTACCTCGGTAGGAGTGTCAGCAATTACGACTGCCACTTTGGGCAGTGTGTTGACGTAGCCGATCAAGTTGGTGCGAATCCAGCTCTTTGCCGAAACCGATGCTGCTGCAAGCAGAGCAACGGCTAAAAGTGTAAGTTTTTTCATAGGGTTTATTGTTTTAACGTTGTGTGTTTGTTTTTTGATTATTTATAGAGCAAATACTTGTTCACCTTCTTCTTGAAAGCGTCAATGTCGCCATTCCAGATAGGAAGAATGTCCTCAACCAACCAACGCTCGCAGAACTTGGCGCGAATCTCGCCACGACCGCACACCTTGTCGAACATCTTCAAACGCGAAGTAGTGGTGTCTGCAAATACATCGTGGTCGGGCCACAACTTGTGAGCCTCCTGCAAGAAGTAGAACTGCAACAGAGTCAGGGGCGCATTAACGGGATCAATGATGTGGATCTGTACACCGCGCAAGTTCTTGCCCTGCTGCGCGCCATAATAAGGCTTGTAATAAATCGGGCGGAATACAACACCCTTCAAACCGATCTTGTTCAGATTCTCGGCCAGCACCTCTGGTTTATCGATCCACTCTGCTGCCAACAATTCGAAAGGCAGAGTGTAACCAACGCCGATATTGAGCGAATAGAGCTCACCTGCGATACCGGTAGCGGGGTAGAACAGACAGCTCAATGCCTGCGGAACGTGGGGCGACGAGAGTACCCAGGGCAGACCTGTGTCCTCGAACGACATATTACGCTTCCAACCCTTCATCTTTACGACGGTCAGCTTGCAAGGCTTCTCCAAATAGTTCTCGTTGAGGAACTGAGCCAACTCGCCCGAAGTCATACCGTGAACGTAGGGGATGGGGAACTGGCTAACGAACGAGTAGTAGCCGTCCTGTACCAAGCAACCCTCCATACGAACGCCACCCAGCGGGTTGGGGCGGTCGAGGATAACCATCTCGATATTGTTCTCGGCAGCAGCCTCCATTGCCTTACCCATAGTCGAGATGAAGGTATAAGAGCGCGAACCGATGTCCTGAATGTCATAAACCAGTGCATCCAGACCCTTCAACATCTCGGGTGTCGGCTTCGTGGTGCGACCATAGATGCTATAAACTTGTACGCCGGTAGTCGCATCAACATAATCCTCAACCTTTGCACCTGCGGTAATGTCGCCACGTACGCCATGCTCGGGGCTATACAGAGCCATTAGCTCTACGCCTTCGGCTTCGTTAAGAATGTCGATAGTTGATTTGAGATTGCGATCGACACCTGTGGGGTTGGTGATCAGACCGACCTTCTTACCTTTGAGCTGTGCAAATCCGTTGTCGCGCAGCACCTCGATACCGGTTTTAACCTGGGCTGTAGCGGTCGTAGCAACGGCAACGGCCAGGGTCAAAATAATTGATTTGATTTTCATTGAAAAAATTGTTATAGGTTAATATTTACGTCTTCTCATTTTCCGGAGCATACAAATATAACTCTTTTTAACGAAATTATGCGAATTTTCACTCTAAATATTTCCAAGAAGCGTAAAATTTATTAATTTTACATTCCAGAAATGTGGCAAAATCAATATTAAATATTCTATATGGCACAAACTCAACAATTCAAACGATTCCTTTCGCTTGATATCTTGCGCGGTCTGACCGTCGCAGGTATGATTACGGTGAACAACCCCGGTAGCTGGGGTGAGCCTACATTTGCACCCCTGCGCCACGCAGCGTGGGATGGTTGTACCCCGACCGACCTGGTCTTTCCTTTCTTCTTGTTCTGCGTTGGTGCGTCAATCTGGTTTGCTTATCGCAAGTCGAATCACGAACTGACCGCTCCTGCCGTTGGCAAGATTATTAAACGAGGATTGTTGATCTTCCTCGTTGGTCATCTGGTGAGCTACTATCCTTTTTATCGTTTCGGCGATATCGCTCCCGAGCAGATGTGGCTTGGTTGCCTCTGCTCGATCATCCAGATTTTGGGTCTTGGTTTGAGCATCGGCTCGATGGTGTGGTTCTCGAATCAGAAGCAGGCAGAAGAACTCGATCCCGATTACAAACGTCGTCGTGCAATCGCTTGGACACTGCTCGGAGTAGGTCTTTTGATGGCTATCGTGCCCTTCCCCTTACTGCTCGGAACGCCTCTTAAATCGTTGGCAAAGTGGCGCATACTTGGCGTTTTCCCCCGTATTGCTATCTGCTTTACCATTGGTGCATTGGTGGCTTTATGGCTCAAAACTTATAAGAAGATTTCGATCGCTCTGGTTGTAATTCTTGCAGTTTATTGGATTGTGTCGGCTCTGTTTGGCGACTTTACACTCGAAGGTAATCTCGGTCGTACGATTGATTTGGCTGTTTTGGGCGACGCTCATATGTACCACGGTGAGGGTATTGCATTCGATCCCGAAGGTCTGTGGAGTACGCTGCCTGCTGTCGGCACCGTTCTGCTCGGTTATATGTCGGGTAAGTTGATGGGCGAGAGCACAGAGGATGTTAAGCGTAATATCCTTGTGCTGGCTGCTGTTGGAGGTTTGCTTATTACGCTTGGCTTGATATTGAATCCCTACTTCCCGATCAATAAGAAACTCTGGTCGAGCAGCTACGTATTCTATGCTGGTGGTCTGGCAATGCAGGTTTGGGCACTGTTCGCATTCTTGATTGATGTCCGCAAGAAGACCAAGTGGACAACATTCTTCGCAGTATTCGGCTCTAATGCTCTGTTTACTTACTGCCTTTCGACCTTCTTTGTGAAGGTTTGGGGTCAGTCGTGGTTCAAAGTGCCTATCGATGGCGGCGAGCGTACGGTAACGGTATTCTCGGCTTGGTTCACCACATTGAAGGAGGTGCTGCCCGTCGAGTTTGCATCGTTGCTGACATCACTGTCGCTCGTTACTCTCTGCTGGCTGATTGCCCTGCCGCTATACAAACGTAAGATCTATATTAAATTGTAATTGATTATGAAACGCTTTTTATTACTTGCAGTTGCGCTGTTCGCCGCTGTTTCGGTCTCGGCGAATAAGGCTGACACGTTGAGCTACGCCTCGGCCGAGAGTGTGGGTATGGATGGAAAATACCTGACCACTACGATCGACTCGTTGGTTGAGTATGCAATGACGCAACACGCTTTTCCCGGTTGTCAGATTCTGGTAGCTCGCCACGGTAAGATTGTTCATCACAAGAGCTATGGCCACCACACCTATCGTCGCTATCGTGCTGTTGAGAATGATCATATTTTCGACCTCGCATCGTGCTCGAAGGTTATGGGTGCAACGATCGCAATGATGAAATTGGTTGAGGATGGATTGATCAGTCTTGATGAACCCTTCTCGAAGTCGTTCCCCTATTTCGTGGGTAGTAATAAGGAGGATGTTACTTTGCGTGAGTTTTTGGCTCATCAAGGCGGTCTGATCCCTTCGGTTAGTGTCTATAAGATTATGTTCGACGAGCAGGGTCGTCTGCGCGATGGCCTGTTTAGCTACACCCCGAGCGAGGAGTACCCGATTGAGGTCTATAAGAATATGTGGGCACGCAAGGATATGCGCGAGATCGTCTATAAGGCAGTGGCTGATACGCCGCTGGGTCCGAAGAAGTTCCGTTACTCGTGTATGTCGTTCTTGTGCTATCCCTACGTAGTTGAGTCGCTGACGGGCAAGGGTTTCGAGGAGTTCCTCCGCGATACCTACTACGAGCCTCTGGGCGCTGACGCAATTATGCTCAACCCTGCACACAAGTACCCCAAGAATAAGATTCTGCCTACGGAGGTTGATACCGTCTATCGTAATGACTTGATTCATGGCTACGTTCACGATGAGTCGGCAGCAATGTTGGGTGGTGTGTCGGGTAACGCAGGTGTATTTGCCAATACCGAGAGTATGGCAAAGGTGCTCCAAATGTTGCTCAATGGCGGTACGTACGGTGGCAAGCGTTACTTGAAGCGTAAGACCATCGAGGAGTGGACTTCGTGCCAATATCCCGACAACCGTAACCGTCGTGGTTTGGGCTTCGATCGCCCGATTTTCAGTAACTCGCCCGAGTTGTCGTTTGATGACGCATATCCCGCACCGTCGGCAACGCAGAAGAGCTTTGGCCATTATGGTTTTACGGGAACGATGTTCTGGGTTGATCCTGCCGAGGATGTGATCTATATCTTCTTGACCAACCGCGTTTATCCCAACCGTTCGATTGACGCGCTGGGTCGTGAGAGCACCCGCACCAAGTGTCAAGAGGCAGTCTATGAGGCGATCCGCCGTTTTGAAAAATAGACTATAAGTTGTAACAAAAAATGTCGCGCCCGAGTTTCGAGCGCGACATTTTTTTATTGCAGAAAATTCACTAAATAATTGTGAATTGTTCTACTCGTATTTCATTGGAACGATCTCGCCGTCGAGAGCTGCCACTGCGTTGTAAGCCAGCGCCCCCAACTCATTCTCGCCAGCCTCGATCACAACGGGAGCGATGAACGAACACATCTTCGAGATGTAGTTGCAAACGTACTCGCTGTAAGCGATACCGCCCGTGAGGATAATCACCTCGGCCTTGCCTTCGAGTACAGCGGCCATTGCGCCGATCTGCTTGCCGACGGTGTAGCACATCGCATCGAGAATCAACTTCGCGTGCTCGTCGCCATTATTGATGCGGTCAAGCACTTCGAGAATCGACGCTGTACCCAGATGAGCGGTCAAGCCGCCCTTGCCGGCCAGCAACTTATCCAACTCTTTCGAGGTATATTTGCCCGATTCGATCACATCTTTCCAACCGTCAGCTGGCAGCGTGCCCGAGCGCTCTGGAGCAATCGGACCCTCGCCCGACAATCCGTTGTTCACATCGACTGCACGACCCAAACGGTGCGCGCCGACCGTGATACCTCCGCCCAAATGGGCAACGATCAGATTCATCTCTTCGTATTTCTTGCCAATCTTTGCAGCATAGCCACGAGCGATAGCCTTCTGGTTCAGTGCGTGCCAAATCGAACGGCGCTCAATGCCCGGCAGACCCGTAATTCGAGCCACAGGCTGCAACTCGTCGGTTACGCACGGATCGGCGATAAAGGCCTTAACGCCAAACTTTTGTGCAATGCCCAATGCCAGCAGACCGCCCAAATTCGAGGCGTGGTGCATCGTCGGGTTCTTCAAATCGTGAATAATAGCCTCGGTAACCTCATATACGCCCGATTGCAGCGGTTTGAGCAGTCCGCCACGACCAATTACGGCATCGAGAGCAGTTAGTTCGATACCCTGCTTTGCGAGTTCGTCGAGAACTACCTTCAATCGGAAATCGTACTGATCGAAGACGGTTTCGTATGGAGCCAACTCCTCGCGCGAATGGCGTACGGTGATCTCGGTTACGGGCTCCAAATCACGATACAGACCGACCTTTGTCGAGGTCGAGCCGGGGTTGATGACTAAAATATTGTAGTTGTTACCCATAGTGTTGGTTAAGATTGGGATTGTGTGTAAGAAAAAGAGAATCCGAAGTTCGAAACCCATTGTTCGAGCTTCGGATTGCTCTCTGTTTGTGTTTGTTGTGATACTACTTTGCCGACAAGCAAGCCAAAGCGATCGAGTAGAGCTTGGTCTTGCTCGAATCGCCACGCGAAGTCAGTACGCAGGGAACCTTGCTACCTGCAACCATTGCTGCCAACTCGCCACCACCGATGTTCGATGCCATCTTGAAGAAGACATTACCCGACTCGATGTTGGGGAAGAGCATACAATCTACCTCACCAGCGATTGCTGAACCCTGAACCTTCTTGTGCTCTGCAATATGTTTGTACATCGCTACGTCCAACGACAGAGGACCGTCAACCTGTACATTACCCAACTGACCACGATCGCCCATCTTTGCCAACAATGCAGCCTCGGTTGATGAGATTACGCTGGGGAGCAGCTGCTCGCTTGCCGAAATAACGGCTACCTTCGGGCATTTGATGCCGATTGCATTAGCAACCTGCGCCATAAACTTAATCTGCTGCTGCTTCTGCTTGAAGTCGGGCAGGGGAATGATTGCTACGTCAGAGATAACGAGCAGACGAGGATAGCTGGGAAGATCAACAACGGTTACGTGGGTCAGGACACCCTTGGGAGGTACCAGACCATACTCCTTGTTGAGAATTGCACGCATATATTTGTCGGTCGAAAGCAGACCCTTCATAAGTACGTCGCCCTCACCCTCGGCAACCATCTTAACTGCGATGTTAGCAGCCTTAACGTCATTGCCTTCGTCGATAATGTTGAACTTATTTACGTCGATACCCTCGGCAGCGCATACCTTTTCGATCTCCTCGCGGCTACCAACCAAAGTTGCCTCTACCAATTCGTTCTCGATAGCGTCGTTTACAGCCTCGATAGTGTGCGAATCCTGACCGTAAGCAACGATCAGACGTTTGCGACCGCGCGCTTTGGCAGCGGTAACGACATCTTCCAAATGTCTAATTTCCATAGTTTTATAGTTTTTACAAATTCTTAACAATAGCGTAAGTATCCGAAGCAATTACCAACTCCTCGTTGGTCTCGGCAACAACTGCCTTCACACGCGAATTGGGCTTCGAGAGCACCTTGCTCTGACCACGAACACCCTTGTTAGCCTCGTAATCAAACTCCAAGCCAAGGAACTCCATATCCTTGCAAACGTACTCGCGCAGATCATCCGAGTTCTCACCAACACCACCGGTGAATACGACCAGATCCAAACCGCCCATCTCGGCAGCGTATGCACCTACGAAACTTCTTACGCGGTTGTAGTAGAGGTCGCGACCTTCGATAGCGATCTGTACGCCGGCCTCGTAAGCCTGGTCGATGTCGCGCATATCGCTCGAAATGCCGGTCAGACCCTGAATGCCCGACTTCTTGTTGATGAATGCATCCATCTCATCGTAAGTCATATTCTCGTTACGTGCGATGTGGATCAACGCGCAGGGGTCAATCTGACCCGAACGGGTACCCATACACAGACCATCGGCGGGAGTGAAGCCCATCGAGGTATTGAACGACTTGCCGAACTTAACAGCGGTAATCGAAGCACCGTTACCAACGTGGCAGGTTACGATACGCGACTTCTCAACGTCCAAACCAACCATTTCGGCTGCAACTTTTGCAACGTACTTGTGGCTGGTGCCGTGGAAACCATACTTGCGGATCTTCTCCTCGGTGTAGTACTTATAGGGAATAGCGTAGAGATAGTTGTGTGCGGGAATAGTCTGGTGGAAAGCGGTGTCGAAGGTGAAGACCTGCGGGACATTGGGCAGAATCTCGGCCATTGACAGCGCACCCTGCAAGTTTGCGGGGTTGTGCAGCGGAGCCATCTTGATACAGTCGCGAACCTTCTCGATAGCATCGGGAGTTACCAATGCGCTACCGTTGAAGTGCTCGCCACCGTGCGCTACACGATGACCAACAGCGTTGATCTCATCGTATGAGTTGATTACGCCGTGAACGGGATCAATCAGTGCTTTGAGGATCAGATCGATACCTACGTTGTGATCAGCGATGGGCTGGTGGAGTTCGAGAGGCTCTTTGCCTACGGGTTTGTGTTTCAGGTCGCCTTCTGCCTGACCGATACGATCGACCAAACCTTTGGCCAACAATTTGTGATTTGCATCGTTCATATCGATCACCTGATATTTGATCGACGAACTGCCGCAATTCAATACGAGAATGTTCATTGTCTTTTGAGATTTTATTTTGTTAATTTTTGAGTCCAAAATTCGGCACACAAATATAAACAATTTTTTGGTCTTTACACCACTCGAGATTAAGAAAAACATCCGATTTCGGAAGATTTGGTAATAATTGCTTCCCTTTCGAATATTTTTTTTGAGTTCTGATTACGCTTTTTGTGCAGATGGGTTTGTGAAATATCAGCGTGAGCAGGGTAGCGCGACTGCGCATAATGTGTGCGTGTGTTGGACTGTCGGTCGATTTTTGTCGAAAAGTTCTTGCACGAACGAATAAAAAGTTTTACCTTTGCTTGTTAAACTGTGTTTAGACATTGTCTAAACGACGTAACCTGATCACACTTAAACCTTTATTGAAGTATGGATACCAAAGTTTCCAACCAGTCTGTTCCTGTGGAACAAGTCAGCAATGCTGAAGATGTGCAGAATGTAACTACCACCCAGCAGCCCGTTGAGGTTGCCGCAAGCAATGATGCAGAGGAGCCCGCTGTGGCCGAAAGCGTAGATTTTTCAGACGAGGAGGCTCAACTCGCTGCCGATAATGCCGGTATCGATTTGGGTGAAGCTACTCCCGAAGAGGAGGCTGCCGATGTGCAGACCGAGGCTTGCGTAGCTGCCGATGAGCAGTCGTTGGCAAGCAAGAACAAGGCAGAACTCGTCGAGTTATTCGCACAATTGTTGGAAACAAAGCCTGTGCAGAGCCTTCGTGGTGATGCCGAGGCTATCAAAATAGCATTCTATAAACTCCGTCGTGCAGAGATTGAGGCACAGCGCAAAGAGTTTATTGAGGCGGGCGGAAAGGAGGAAGAATTTACTCCTGCGCTCGATGGCGATGAGGTTGCACTCAAAGAGCTGTTCGCTCGTTATCGCAAGATGCGTGATGAGTTTGTAGCCGGCTTGGAGCACGCCAAAGAGGAGAATTTGAAGATTAAGTTGGCAATTATCGAGGAGCTGAAGGAGTTGGTTAATAGCGACGAAACGCTGAATCATACGTTCAACAAATTCCGCGAATTGCAGCAACGTTGGAAGGAGACGGGCCCCGTTCCGCAGGCAAATGTGAAGGATACGTGGGAGACCTATAACCTGCACGTTGAGAATTTCTACAACTTCATCAAGATCAATAATGAGTTGCGCGATCTGGATTTGAAGAAGAACTATGAGGCGAAGATTTCGCTCTGCGAGCAGGCCGAGTCGCTGGTACTGGAGCCTTCGGTTGTGTCGGCTTTCCGTAAGTTGCAGAAGTTGCACGACGAGTGGCGTGAGACAGGTCCCGTCGCAAACGAATACAAGGAGTCGCTGTGGGAGCGTTTCAAGCAGGCAAGTTCGCGTATCAATAAGCAACATCAAGAGTATTTCGAGACGCTGAAAGGCGAGCAGCAGAAGAATCTCGAAATGAAGACCGAACTCTGCGTTAAGGCAGAAGAGTTGGCCGAGCAGATGCTCACTTCGCGTAAGGAGTGGAATAAGGCTAACGACCGCTTGTTGGAGATTCAGAAGGTTTGGAAGACTATCGGTTTTGCTCCGAAGAAGGATAATACACGTATCTATGAGCGTTTCCGCAACGCTTGTGATCGTTTCTTCGCATTGAAGCGCGACTACTATGCACAGCTGAAAACGGAGATGGATCACAACCTCCAACTCAAAAATGAGATCTGCGAGGCTGCCGAGTCGATTATGGATAGCGAAGATTGGAAGAAAACCTCTGATGAACTGATCGCTTTGCAGAAGCGTTGGAAAGAGATTGGCACGGTGTCGCGTCGCCATTCGGACGTTGTATGGAAGCGTTTCCGCGCCGCTTGCGACCACTTCTTCGAGCGTAAGTCGGCTCACTTCTCGTCGATTGACAATGAGCAGGAGCGCAACTTGCAGACCAAACGTGAGTTGTTGGAGCAGATGAAGGCATGCGACGTTAAGGAGGGTGGCTACGAAGCTATCAAGGCCTTCCAGCGTAAGTGGAACGAGATCGGTTTTGTGCCTATTAAGCAGAAGGATGCTTTACAGAAGCAGTATAAGGAGGTTGTCGATGCACTCTTTGCTACGTTGCGTGGCTCGGAGCACGATCGTTCGATGGATCGTTTCCGTTCGAAGCTCTCGTCGATGAAGGCTGCGGGTGATAAGCGTCTGCGTTCGGAGCGTGAGCGTTTATATAATAAGGTGAAGCAGCTCGAAACCGATATCGCACTTTTGGAGAATAACATCGGATTCTTCTCGCACTCGAAAGGTGCCGAGTCGATGATCAATGATGTTCGTGCGAAGATTGTAAAGGCAAAGGCAGAGATGGCCGAGACCATTGAGAAGGTTAAGCTGATCGACCGCGAAGAGGAGCAGGCCGAGAACTAAACCGAGATACAAAGAGAACAAGAATTAAATAATTATAGAGAAACCAAGAACTAAAAAATATACGATTATGTCAATTGCTAAACCCAAGTACATTTTCGTAACCGGTGGTGTTGCATCGTCGCTTGGCAAGGGTATTATCTCTTCGTCGATTGCGCGTTTGTTGCAGGCACGCGGCTACTCGGTCGCTATTCAGAAGTGCGACCCCTATATCAACGTCGATCCCGGAACGTTGAATCCTTATGAGCACGGTGAGTGCTATGTTACCAATGATGGTACAGAGGCCGACCTCGATTTGGGACACTATGAGCGTTTTACCGCGATTCCTACGTCGTGCGCCAACACTGTAACCACGGGTAAGATTTACCAGAGTGTAATCAACAAGGAGCGTCGTGGCGAATATATGGGTAAGACTGTTCAGGTTATTCCTCATATCACTGACGAGATCAAGCGTCGTATCCAGATGCTTTCGACCAAAAATATGTACGATGTGATTATCACCGAGATTGGTGGTACGGTTGGTGATATTGAGTCGTTACCATATATCGAGTCGGTACGTCAGTTGCGTTATCAGCTCGGTTATCGTAATACGGCGTTGGTTCACCTGACACTTGTCCCCTATATGACGGCAAGCGCGGAGTTGAAGACTAAACCTACACAGCACTCGGTTAAGGCACTGTTGGAGAATGGCTTGCAGCCCGATGTGCTGGTTCTGCGTAGTGAGCATCATCTGCCCCAGGAGGTGCGTCGTAAGGTCGCTCTGTTCTGCAATGTGGATCCCCAGGCAGTAGTTGAGTCGATGGATGTTCCGACCATCTACGAGGTTCCCTTGAAGATGCGTGAGCAGAATCTGGATTTGGTGCTGCTGGAGAAGTTGAATCTGCCTGCCGACAAACCATCGGATATGGTTGCTTGGGAGTCGTTCGTTGAGAAGGTGAAGAACCCGTCGAAGCGTGTCGATATCGCATTGGTTGGTAAGTATGTCGAACTGCCCGATGCTTATAAATCGATCATCGAGTCGTTTGTTCACGCAGGCGCGATGAACGATTGCAAGGTTAAACTGCATTTGATCGCAGCCGAGAAGGTTACGGAAGATTCTGTTGAGGAACTTTTGGGCTCGATGAGTGGTATTATGGTTGCTCCGGGTTCGGGCGCTCGCGGTATTGACGGTAAGTTGGTCGCTGTGAAGTATGCTCGTGAGAACAATGTACCTTTCTTCGGTATCTGCTTGGGTATGCAGTGCGCAGTGATCGAGTTTGCTCGTAACGTCTTGGGTTATGAGAAGGCTAATTCGACCGAGATGGAGCCTACTCCGCACCCCGTAATCGACGTAATGGAGGCACAGAAGGATCTGTCGGAGGGTAGCACGATGCGTCGTGGTTCGTATCCTTGCCATTTGGATCCTCACTCGAAGGTTAGTCGCGCTTACAATGCAACTACTATTGCGGAGCGTCATCACCATCGTTACGAGTTCAATAACGACTATCTCGAGGAGTTCGAGGCAGCAGGTATGCGTGCTGTAGGTATGAATCCCGATACCGGTCTTGTTGAGGTTATGGAGTTGGATAATCATCCCTGGTTCGTGGCTACGCAGTATCACCCCGAGTATAGTAGCAATGTGCTGAATCCCCATCCGCTGTTCGTGGCGTTTGTGGCAGCATCGTTGGCTAACAAAAAGTAGTTGCGGGTGGAACAAATTAAATGTGCAACTTAAAAATTTGAGATGGATAAAAATTCAGTAATCGGACTTGTCTTGATTGGCGCATTGCTGGTCGGATATAGCTTCTACACAAACAAACAGCAGCAGGAGTACGAGAAGGCGCAAGCCGAGTGGATCGCTGCACATCCTGAACTGGCCGAGCCGACCGAGGTTGTCGATACTACGGCCGTAGTAGCCGAGACGGCTACAATCGCAGGTGATACATTGACTGCCGAGCAACGTCAGCAGCGTGCCGACGAGGCTTTGAATGCAAATTTGGGTAATGACCTCTTTGCCGCGTTGAGAGGTGCGGACGAGAGTTTCGAGGTTGAGAATGATGTTATTAAGGTAACTTTCTCGAATCGCGGTGCTCAAATTACAGGCGTCGAATTGAAGGATTATATGCGCTATGCCGAGGGCGAGCGTACGGAGCCCATTCAGCTTTACCGCGAGGGTTCGGCCGAATTCGATATCTGTATGTATATTCACAACGGCGTGAATAATGTTCGCTTGAATACGCGTGATTACGCCTTTCATATTGATCCCGTGCAGAAGATCGATGACTACCAGCAAGTAGTTATGCGTCTGCCTGTTAGTGGAGCATCGGCTATCGAATATGTCTATAAGATTTACGACAGCGAGTCGCCTGCTCGTAACTATATGGTAGATTTCGATGTGCGTATGATCGATATGGAGTCGCTGATGGCTAATCAGACTCAATTGGATGTGGTTTGGCGCAATATCTCATTGCGAAATGAGAAGGGCTTCCAGACCGAGAATATGGCAACCACTATCGCTTATCGATTCCCCGGTGAGGGCTCGATCGAGGAGCTGTCGGTGGGCGAGCGTGCCGAGGAGACAGAGAATACCCGCGTTAATTGGGTGGCGTTCAAGCAGCAGTTCTTCTCGTCGGTGCTGATTGCCGAGAATAGTTTTGATTACGCATCGATGCGCTACACAACCTTCCCCGAAGGTTCGGAGGAGTTGAAGAGTTTCAATGCAACGATGTCGATTCCTTACTCGAAACTTACAACCGATTATAAATTCCAATTCTACTTCGGCCCGAATAAGTATTCGATCCTCAATAAGTGTGTGTCGGAGAATGATGAACCGCTCTATTTGGAGCGTCTGATCCCGTTGGGTTGGGGTATATTCGGTTGGGTGAACCGCTGGTTTGTGATTCCGATGTTCGACTTTTTGAGCAAGTATATCGGCAACTTCGGTTGGATCATTTTGATAATGACAATTGTCATTAAGTTGCTCATCTCGCCGCTGACCTATAAGTCGTATGTTTCGATGGCGAAGATGCGTGTAATCAAGCCCGAGATGGATGAGATTAACGCTCGCTACCCCAAGCAGGAGGATGCAATGAAGAAGCAGCAGGCAGTGATGGATCTCTATCAACGAGCAGGTGTCAGCCCTATGGGTGGTTGCTTGCCGATGTTGATTCAGATGCCTATTTTGATTGCGATGTTTAGATTCTTCCCCGCGTCGATTGAGTTGCGAGGCGAGAGCTTCTTGTGGGCAGAGGACCTTTCGACATACGATAGCGTACTCAACTTGCCGTTCAATATTCCTTGGTATGGCGATCACGTGAGCTTGTTTGCGCTGTTGATGGCTATTTCGTTGTTTGTCTATTCGTGGATCAACTATCAGCAGACAGCTGCTTCGCAGCCCCAGATGGCAGGTATGAAGTTTATGACTCTCTATATGATGCCGGTGATGATGCTCTTGTGGTTTAATAGCTATTCGAGTGGTCTGTGTTACTACTACTTCATTTCGCAGTTGATTACGATTGCAATGACCTATGGTATCCGCGCAATGCTTGACGATGATAAAGTACGCGCACAGATGCAGGCCAACGCGAAAAAGAAGAAAAACAAGAAAAAGAGCCGCTTCCAGCAGCGTTACGAGGAGTTGATGAAGCAGCAACAGGAGATGTTGCGTGAGCAGCAGGCTCAACAGCAGCGCCGTAAGTAAGCCGTTTCGGTTTTATTGATAAAAGCCGTATCTCACAATGAGGTGCGGCTTTTTTGTGTCGAAAATTATGATAATCGGCAAAAAAACACTAACTTTGAAAGTTGAAACAAATTATAGCCTTTATACTATGCCGTTCATAGTCCTTGAAGGTGTCGATGGCGCAGGCAAATCGACCCAAATCAAAAAATTACGCGAGGCATTGGCTGCACGTGGAATCGAGAGCGAATATCTCCATTTCCCGCGTTTCGATGCTCCGATATATGGTGATCTGATTGCCCGTTTTCTGCGTGGCGAATTGGGCGCATTGGAGCAGGTGAATCCCTATTTGGTTGCGTTGTTGTATGCGGGCGATCGTGCCGAGGCTGCTCCGATGATTCGAGGCTGGCTCAACGAGGGTAAGGCTGTGATTGTCGATCGCTATGTCTATTCGAATGTGGGTTACCAATGCGCAAAGTTCAAAAGCGAGGAGGAGCGTGTAGCATTGCAAGAGTGGATTATGCGTACCGAATATGAGGAGTTTGCCATTCCGCAGCCCGATTTGTCGATCTTCCTCGATGTGCCTTTTGCATTTACCGAGCGTAAGCTCCGCGAACAGCGTGAAGGCGACGATCGTAGCTATTTGAATGGTGCGAATGATATTCACGAGGCATCGCTCGATCTGCAACGTACGGTGCGTGAGGTCTATCTGCGTGCAGCCCAAACCGACGAAAAACTCTCGGTAATCGACTGTTCGACAGGAGAGGGTCAGATGCAATCGCCTGATGAGATCTTTGCGAAGATCGAACGGCTGGTTGAGCCATTGTTGTAAGAGATTAATGAAAAAGAGAGATAAAAGAGATGTTACAGAGGGAGAATAAAGATATGTTTCAGACAATTGCGACCTTGTGCCGCATATTGTTTGCGCTTACGTTTATCTTTTCGGGATTTGTCAAGGTGGTCGATCCGTGGGGTACGGCAATTAAAATCAGCGAGTATCTGAATGTGTTTGGATTTGAGAGTTTGAAGTATGCCCGTTTCGGTTTCTCGATCTGGTTGTGCGGGGCTGAACTGATGATGGGCTTGATGTTGTTGTTCCGCGTGCGTACGCCGCTGATTTCGATATTCGCAGTGTTGGCGATGCTGTTCTTTACGACCGTAACATTCATTACGGCGATGTGGTTGCCGGTGGAGGATTGCGGTTGCTTTGGTGATGCAGTGAAGTTGTCGAATTGGGAAACACTTGCGAAAAATCTCGTATTGCTGCCGATGAGTATCATTATCTGGTGGAGTGTGCGCAAGGAGAAGATATTTACCGTTTCGCGCTCGGAACTTGTGATGACGGGATTGATTATGACGGTGGCATTCGGCTTGGGTATCTATTGTTACCGCCACTTGCCGTTAGTCGATTTCCTTCCCTATAAAGTGGGCGTGTCGTTGCGTGAGGCCGTTTCGACCGACTTCGCAATGGAGGAGGGTACAACGGTGCTGGTCTATCGCAATTTGCAAACGGGCGAGGAGCGCGAGTTCTCGTTGGAGGATACCGAGTGGCAGGACGATAGTAAATGGGAGTGGGTCGATACCCGCACCGAGGCTGTTGAGTCGGATCCCGTATCGGATGCATTGCTGGCCGAGTTCTCGTTGCACGATGCCGAGGGTGATGCTACGGAAGAGGTGCTCGGATATGAGGGTAAGACCTATATGATCTGCGTTGGCGATTTCGCTGATGTGAAGCCTTTGTGGGAGCGTCGTTTGGAGGCGTTGGTAAATCGTGCGATGAATGAGGGCGCAAGTGTAGTATGCATCACTCCCGAGCCGTTGCGTGAGGTTACTTATCACCGTTTCGGCGAGAGCGAGGAGGTGCGCTGTTACAATATTGATGCAACGACACTGATGACTATGTTGCGCGCCAAGGTGGGTGTTGTTGAACTCAATGATGGTGTGATAATGGACAAACGCAACGTCCGAGATTTGGATATTTAGACAAAAAAACGAGGCGACCGATTAATTAACGGCCGCAGAGAATAGATAATAGCGAAAAAATTAATAAATTTGAAGCCAAAAATTTGACATTATGGCAATTGAGAACATTAACGAACAGAGTGGCGCACAAAAGTCGCTTAACTTTCTTGAAGAGATCATAACCGGTGCAATCGCCGAGGGTAACACGCGAGTTCAGACTCGTTTCCCGCCCGAGCCGAACGGTTATCTGCATATTGGCCACGCCAAGAGTATCTGCTTGAACTTCGGTTTGGCAAAGAAGTATGGCGGTAAGTGTAACTTGCGTTTCGACGATACTAACCCCGTTAAGGAGGATACCGAGTATGTTGATTCGATCAAAGAGGATATTAAATGGCTCGGCTTCGATTGGGCTGGCGAATACTACGCATCGGACTACTTCGAACAACTCTATGAGTGGGCGAAGGTGCTGATCAAGAAGGGTCTTGCTTATGTCGATGATCAGACACAGGAGCAGATTCGCGAGAATCGTGGTACGGTAACCGTGCCGGGTACTCCCTCGCCTTGGCGCGATCGTTCGGTCGAGGAGAACTTGGACCTGTTTGAGCGTATGCGTGCAGGCGAGTTCGAGGATGGTAGCCGCGTATTGCGTGCCAAGATTGATATGGCACATCCCAATATGTTGTTCCGCGACCCGATTATGTACCGCATTATCCACGCTGATCACCACCGTACGGGCAGCAAGTGGTGCATCTACCCGATGTACGACTATGCACACGGTCAGAGCGACTCGATCGAGCAGATCACTCACTCGATCTGTACATTGGAGTTCGATGTTCACCGTCCGTTGTACGATTGGTTTATCGAGAAGTTGGAGATCTTCCCCAGCCACCAGTACGAGTTCGCGCGTTTGAATCTGACCTATACGATGATGAGTAAGCGTAAATTGTTGAAACTTGTTCAGAGTGGTATCGTGATGGGTTGGGACGACCCCCGTATGCCGACTATCTGCGCTTTGCGTCGTAAGGGTTATACCCCTGCATCGGTGCGCGCATTTGCCGAGAAGGTGGGTGTTGCCAAGCGTGATAACGTGATTGATTTGAGTTTGATGGAGTTCTGTGTTCGCGAGGACCTGAATAAGACTGCCGAGCGTCGTATGGCTGTTTTGAAGCCGTTGAAGGTTACCATCACCAACTATCCCGAGGATAAGACCGAGTACTTCACTTGTATCAATAATCCCGAGGATGAGGCAGCCGGCACTCGTCAGGTGCCCTTCTCGCGTGAAATTTATATCGACCGCGATGACTTTATGGAGGTGCCGCCCAAGAAGTACTATCGTCTGTCGCCGGGTCAGGAGGTGCGTTTGCGTTATTCGTACCTGATTCGTTGCGAGGAGGTTGTCAAGGACGAGAATGGCGAGATTGTTGAGTTGCGTTGTACTTACGATCCCGAGTCGGGTGGTGGCTCATCGTCAGACGGTCGTCGCGTAAAGGGTGTGATCCATTGGGTTAGTGCTCGCCATGCTGTCGAGGCCGAGGTTCGTCTGTTCGAAACGTTGTTCTCGGTCGAGGACCCCAACGATGACAACTTTATGGATTACTTGAACCCCACCTCGTTGGTTAAGACAACGGGTTACTTGGAGCCTTCGCTGGCAGAGGCCCCTCTGGGCAAGACCTACCAGTTCGAGCGCGTGGGTTACTTCTGCCCCGATACTGATTCTACGCCCGAAAAGTTGGTATTCAACCGCACGGTAACGTTGAAGGACTCGTGGGCTAAGATCAATAAGTAATTGATTCTATACCAATAACGAAAATGGGACGCCGCGAAGCGTCCCATTTTTTTGTATCGGGCAGAGCGACTGTTAGTACAGACCTTTGGCAACCTTCTCGCGGATATGCTCCAACATATCGTCGGTCATACGCTCCAAATCCCATTCGGGATTCCAGCCCCACTCATCGCGAGCACAGCTGTCGTCGAGCTGATTGGGCCACGAACGAGCGATCTGCTCCTTGACGGGATCGACATTATAATCCATCGTAAAGTCAGGTAGGCGACGCTTAACGGCCTCGCAGATAATCTCGGGAGTGAAGCTCATCGAGGCGATGTTGAAACTATTGCGGTGAACGAGTTTGGCAGGATCAGCCTCCATCAACTCAACGCACGCCTTCAATGCATCGGGCATATAGATCATATCCATATATACGTCAGAGGGCACGGGACAGGTGAACTTGCCATTCTTGATAGCCTCGTAGTAGATCTCAACAGCATAGTCGGTCGTGCCGCCACCGGGGAGCGTAACGCTCGAAATGATACCCGGGAAACGGATCGAACGGGTATCCAAACCATATTTGTGATGGTAGTAGTCGCCGAGCAACTCACCTGTAACCTTACAAACGCCATAGATCGTCGTGGGGCGCATAACGGTATCCTGTGGAGTCATATCTTTGGGTGAGGTGGGACCGAAAGCTCCGATCGACGAAGGAGTGAAGAGCGCGCAGTGGTGCTGGCGTGCTACTTCGAGCGAGTTCATCAGTGCTCCCATATTGATATTCCAAGCCATCTGTGGGTTCTTCTCGCCAACAGCCGAGAGTAGAGCAACGAGGTTGAAAATTGTATCAATCTTGTTGCGGGCAACAGCCGAGGCATAAGCAACGGGATCGAGTGCGTTAAGAACTTCGAACGGGCCCTGCTCGCGCAGACGCTCACAATCGCGTACATCGGTTGCAACTACATTGTTTGTACCGTAGATTTTACGCAGGTAAACGGTTAATTCCGAACCGATCTGGCCGCCTGCACCGACAATAAGAATTCGTTTCATACGTTTGTAGCTTGTTTAGCTTTGAGTTTAATAGTTTGCGCGTGTGCGTGGCTTATGGATTGTTATATGTGGCTACGCACTCACGCAATTACAAATATACGCTCAAATTTTCGATCCTCAAAATTTCGCAGCGGCTTTTTCATGCGCTAAAGCAGATAAATTTTGAGGCTATTGGTTTTTGACGGTTAATACTTGCGATTTAGGTCGCAAAAATTTATATTTGCATCTTAATCGGAACGAGATATTTAGCAGTAGTAGAATGATGACTAAACGGGAAAAATGGACCCTCGCAGGTTTGGCTGCTGTTGTGGTATTTGTAGTGGCGATCTATTTTTGTTTTGATCCTGCGACAACCCCATTTCCTCGTTGTATATTCTTCTCGCTGACAGGTTGGAAATGCCCGGGATGCGGGTCGCAACGTGCGATACATTCGTTACTTCACCTCGATTTTGTGGCAGCGTGGCGATATAATGCCTTCTTCCTGCTGACAATTCCGTATCTATTAATGCTCTTTGTGGTGGGGTGGTTTGACCGCCAAAGACGCACAATCCTGCATCGTATTCTAAATAGTCATCTGCTCATCTGGTGCTATGTCGCGCTGGCAATGGGGTGGTGGCTCGCGCGAAATATTTTCGGCTGGTAGTTGTCAGATATGCAAAAAAGGGGGTGTTGATTTGGTTTTCCCGCCGAAAATCACTATCTTGTCATAATAAATCGAGCGAACAATATGAAAAAAGTTACGGTTTTAGGCCCTGCACATCCCTATCGTGGTGGCTTGGCTTCGATTATGGAGATTATGGCACGCACATTTGCGACTCGCGGTGCGGAAGTTGATATTAAGACCTTTACGTTGCAATATCCCGAATTTTTATTCCCTGGCAAGACGCAGTACTCTGATCGTCCTGCGCCAGAGGATCTCAATATTGAGCGTTGTGTCAGCACGGTCAATCCCTTCAATTGGATTAAAGTTGGTCGCCGTATTCGTCGCGAGCGCCCCGATGTGGTGCTGATGAAGTATTGGACACCGTTTATGGCTCCCTGTTTTGGTACGATTGCCCGCATTGCGCGTGGTAACGGTCATACGAAGGTGCTGGTGCAGATCGATAACGTGATCCCGCACGAACACCATTTGATCGACCGCCCTTGTACGGCCTATTTTGTCAATAGCGTCGATGGCTTTGTCTATATGTCGCAGCAGGTGAAGGACGATCTTGACCAATTCACCACTACCAAACCCGCGTTGTTCTCGCCTCATCCGCTGTTTGTCAATTTTGGCGAGGCGGTGTCGAAAGAGGAGGCGTGCGCAAAGTTGGGACTCGATCCTACGGTTGAGTATTCACTCTTCTTTGGTATTATCCGCGACTATAAAGGCCTTGATCTTCTGCTTGATACGTGGGCAAAACTCAAAGCCGACGGGCAGACTTCGAATCGCAAACTGATTGTGGCTGGCGAGTTCTACTACAATCGTGAAAAGTATATCGAGCAGATCGAGCGTTTGGGATTGAAGGATGACGTGTTGCTGCACGACTATTTCGTGGCAGACGATATGGTGCGCTACTTCTTCTCGGCGGTTGATGTGCTGATTCAGCCCTATTGGAGTGCAACGCAGAGCGGCGTAACGCAGATTGCCTATAATTTCTCGTTGCCGATGATCGTAACGAATGTGGGAGGGTTGGCAGAAATTGTGCCCGACGATGTGGTGGGCTATGTTACCGATACCAATGTCGAGTCGCTCTCGGAGGCTTTTGTGAAGTTCTACTCGGAGGGTACGGCCGAGCGTATGCGCTCGAATATGGCCGAGGAGCGCAAACGATTCAGCTGGGAGGCAATGGCCGACTGCCTGACCGAAGTCTATAAAATGACGAAGTAAAAAATAGATACCTCAATGTAAAAGGCCACCCGTCGAGGTGGCCTTTTGCTTTGGTAATCAACCGCAATTAGTCGGCAATGCGCTTCAATGCCTGTGCCAGCTGATCGGGGCACGATGTACCTCGACCACGGCAGTCGATACCTTCGAGGCGAGCGATGGCCTCGTGTACCTCCATACCGCGAATGAGTGCCGCAACACCCTGCGTATTGCCGTGGCAACCGCCAATAAACTGAACCGAACTCACCTTGCCGTCTTCGACAACAACATCAATCAGTTGCGAACAAACGCCTTGCGGAATATAAGTAGTGCTTTTCTTCATCTTCATTTCGTTTTTGGGAGGACAAAAATAGTCAAATTTCTCGAACAACCGCAATTCCGACGAGCGAAAACGAAAAATATTTCAATGAATTTGTCGAATGTAAAAAAATGTGTATCTTTGCAACCGCTTACGAGCACCGGATTGAGCTATGGTGTAATGGTAACACGTCAGATTTTGGTTCTGAAATTTTGGGTTCGAGCCCCGATAGCTCAACACAACAAAGGCCGCACTAATCGCAGTGCGGCCTTTATTGTATCTGTACCTCGGCTTATTTATATCGCTTGAATATGCGAGCCGTGCGCGAGGTGTTATATATACTAATAGTGTGGCGCACCGAGCCAACGTCGCACTTTTCGGGCGAACTGAAGTGGTAGCTTGCGAGATCCTCGCGACCGAAACCTCCGAAACGCTCCTCGTCAGTCGAGAGTACAATGCGGTAGCGACCCGGCTCGCGTACTGGTACAACATAGTCAGGAATCGATGCTGTGCCGCTCCAATTGAATACAAAGATCAGATCGCGGTGAGCAAAGACCATTGTCTGATTGTCCTGATCCATCAGCAAGTTGTAAGCATAGCCATCTTCCAACACCTTGTAACGCTTCATCAACTTGATCATTGCCTGATCGAAATCACCCAACTGCGAGTAGCGCAGGAAGGGGTTGCGGGCCAGCGACCACTGACGACGAGCATAGTCGTAGCTCCAATCGTTGCCTGCACGCGGGAAGTCGATCCATTCGGGATGACCGAACTCGTTACCCATAAAATTGAGGTATGCCTGACCGCCCGTCGAGATTGTCATCAGTCGGATCATCTTATGCAGAGCGATACCGCGATCGACGATCAAGTTCTTCGAACCGCGATTCATATCGGTATACATCTCCTTGTCCATCAGTCGGAAAGCAATCGTCTGATCGCCCACCATAGCTTGGTCGTGGCTCTCGGCGTATGCCACCGTGCCCACATCGGGCAGGCGGTTGGTCATAATCTCCCAAATCTGCCACATATTCCACTCCTCATCGGGTATTTCCTTCAAGAGTTTGATCCAGAAGTCGGGGATCGCCATACCCAGGCGATAGTCGAAACCGATACCGCCATCGTCTATCTTCTGGCACATACCCGGCATGCCGCTCACATCCTCGGCAATCGTAATGGCCGACGGGCGGAAGTCGTGAATCAGTCGGTTGGCGAGAGTGAGGTATGTAATTGCGGGTCGATTGACCGTTTCGTCGAAGAACTTCTCGCGCGCATCGAATTCGGTGTAGCCGTGGTGGTCATAGAGCATTGAGGTTACGCCATCGAAACGGAAACCATCAAAGTGGAACTCATCGAGCCAATATTTGAGGTTCGAGAGCAGGAAGTGCTGCACCTCGGGCTTTGCATAGTCGAATGTCATCGAGTCCCAATACTTCTGGTAGCCTGCCTCGCCTGCGGGTGAGTAGTGGTGGTCGCTACCGTCCAATTCGCGCAGACCCTCGTTGAAGTTCTTGACATAGTGGGCGTGAACGACGTCCATAATCACAGCCAATCCCATCGAGTGAGCCGTGCGGATCAACTCTTTCAACTCCTCGGGTGTGCCGAAGCGGCTCGACGGAGCATAGAAATTCGAAACGTGGTAACCGAACGAACCGTAGTAGGGGTGCTCGGCAACGGCCATCAGCTGCACAGCGTTGTAGCCCGCGCGACGAATCTTCGGCAGAATCTTGCGCGTAAATTCGCGGTACGTACCCACGCCCGCCTTCTCTTGTGCCATACCCACGTGAGCCTCGTAGATCAGTAGCGAGCCGAGCGACTTGGTATCGAACTGATCCCCCTGCCAATCGAACTGCTCGGCAGGTGCCCAAAATTGAGCAGAATAGTCCTTTGTCTCGTCATTCTGCACTACGCGAGTGGCGTATGCGGGAATACGATCGTGCCAACCATTGTCGCCGTGCACGGCCATTTTGTATGTCGAGCCGTGTGTGAGCTTGTTCTTGTACATCGCGTCGGGCAGAAAGATACTCCACACGCCGCCTTCGCCACGATGCAATTCTAATTCACCACGTCGCCAATCATTGAAGTCGCCAAACAGATAGACCTCCTTGGCTGCGGGCAACCACTCGCGGAACCACCAACCCGAAAGAAACTCGTCGCGTTGCCAACCATAGTAGCGATAGCCATTAGCATAATCGACGATTGATCCAGCGGTGCGCTCGATCTGAAACATTTGATTGATATATAGTTCTTTGCGATGGATTAACTCTCCTTCGACAGGCTCTAACCAAGCATCGCGCTCAACGATTGGAATGTGCTTTTTGGTGATCAACATAGCGTTAAGTCTTAAAAATTGACACAATAAAGTTATGAATTTTGCGCCAAATATGCAAGAATTCGAAAAATTTTTCTAATTTTGTAAAGATTATGGGTACAAAATGCCCATAGATTTGGTGAGCAAAACAACAATTAAACTAATATTAACTAAACACAAATTTCTTACACTATGTTCAAAGGACATCCCAAAGGTTTGTTGGCTGCTGCTTTGAGTAATATGGGTGAGCGTTTCGGCTACTATATTATGAACGCAGTGCTGGTACTGTTCCTCTGCTCGAAGTTCGGTCTGAACGAGGCAGTCAGCGGTACTATCTATTCGGTATTCTATGCAGGTATCTATCTGTTGGCATTGGTTGGTGGTCTTATCGCTGACCGCAGCCAGAATTACAAGGCTACCATTAAGTCGGGTTTGATCGTAATGGCAAGCGGTTACGTATTGCTGTCGATTCCCATTTTGGCAACTGCCGGTAACACCACTTGGTTGTTGGCATTGACCTGCTTCGCATTGTTCCTGATCGCATTTGGTAACGGTCTGTTCAAGGGTAACCTGCAGGCTATCGTTGGTCAGATGTACGATAACTTCGAGGCTGAGGCTGCAAAGGAAGGCCCCGAGGCATTGGCATTGGCAAAGAGCAAGCGTGATTCGGGCTTCCAGATTTTCTACGTATTCATCAATGTTGGTGGTCTGATCGCTCCGTTCGTAGCACCGTTGCTGCGTGAGTGGTGGTTGAATACCAACGGAATGGTTTACAACGCACAGCTTCCCGCACTCTGCCACGAGTTCATCCAGAACGCTGCAGCAATGGCTCCCGAGGCTATGGCTAACCTGACGCAGTTGATGACCGAGGTTGGTGGCGCAGTTGATAATATGGCTGAATCGTGCCAGAACTACTTGCAGATCTTCAACGAGGGTATCCACTATTCGTTCATCGCTTCGGTTGCTGCAATGTTGATCTCGCTGGTGATCTTCATCGCATCGCAGAAGATGTTCCCCAATCCTGCAAAGAAAGAGGCTGTTAAGAGCATCGAATATACTCCCGAGGAGAAGGCTGCTGCTGCAAAAGAGATTAAGCAGCGTCTGTATGCTCTGTTCGCAGTGCTGGGCGTAGTTATCTTCTTCTGGTTCTCGTTCCACCAGAACGGTATGTCGCTGTCGTTCTTCGCTCGCGACTTCGTCGATTCGTCGGCTGTTGCTCCCGAGGTATGGCAGGCAATTAACCCCTTCTTTGTGATCGTACTGACTCCGATTATTATGGCAATCTTCGGTGCTTTGGCACGTCGTGGTAAGGAGATCTCGACTCCTCGCAAGATCGCTATCGGTATGTTCATCGCAGGTTTGGCATTCTTGTTCTTGGCAATCTACTCGTTCATCGTAGGTTATCCTTCGGCTGACGCATTCAAGGCTCTGCCTATCGCTGAGCAGATGGCGGCAAAGGCTCATTGGTGGGTTCTGATCGCAGTTTACTTCTTCCTGACTGTTGCAGAGTTGTTCATCTCGCCGCTGGGTCTGTCGTTCGTATCGAAGGTAGCTCCTAAGCACCTGCTCGGTCTGTGCCAGGGTCTGTGGCTGGGTGCAACCGCAGTTGGTAACCTGATGTTGTGGGTTGGTCCTCTGATGTACAACGCTTGGCCTTTGTGGCAGTGCTGGACCGTATTCCTCGTAGTATGCCTTGTTTCGATGGGCGTAATGCTGGGTATGGTTAAGTGGTTGGAGCGCGTTACGAAGTAAGCGATCGAAGATCACAAAAATCGATAAAAGGTGCGGGGCAAATGATGTCCCGCACTTTTTTTGTGCAGAATATTAAGATATTTGCCGAAAAAATCGTAATTTTGGGCGCGGAAAGGTGTGAATGTGCATTTTTCGGCAACGACACAACGTAAAGCAGTAAGAATAAGTATAACTCTAAATTTAGACAAACAACAATGAAACAGGCAATTGCAATTCTGACGGGTGGCGGTCCGGCTCCCGGTATGAACACTGTTGTAGGCAGTGTAGCTAAGACCTTCTTGGAGAAGGGTTACCGTGTAATCGGTCTTCACTATGGTTATTCGGGTTTGTTCAATCCGTCGCCTCGCACCGAGGATCTGGATTTCGTAAAGGCAGACTACATCTTCAATCAGGGTGGTTCGTACCTGACTATGAGCCGCTTCAAGCCCACCGATAAGGATTTCGAGGAGAACTTCAACCTCAAATTCTTCACCGAGAACAACGTTAAGTTGCTCGTAACCGTAGGTGGTGACGATACCGCTTCGACCGCAAACCGCATTGCAAAGTTCCTCGAAGCAAAGCAGTATCCTATTGCTAACATCCACGTTCCCAAGACTATCGACAACGACCTGCCCCTGCCTATGGGTACTCCGACCTTCGGTTACCAGTCGGCAAAGGAGGGTGGTACGGTAATCGGCCGCGCAGTTTATAACGACGCTCGCACTTCGGCTAACTGGTTCGTAGTTGCAGCTATGGGTCGTTCGGCTGGCCACTTGGCATTTGGTATCGGTACCGCTTGCCACTATCCTATGATCGTTATCCCCGAGATGTTCAACAAGACCGAGATCACCGTTGAGAAGATCGTGAACTTGGTTGTATCGGCTATCATCAAGCGTAAGTTGATGGGTATCGAGTACGGTGTTGCAATGATTTCGGAGGGTGTATTCCACTCGTTGTCGGACGAGGAGATCAAGAAGTCGGGTGTTCACTTCACCTACGACGATCACGGTCATCCCGAGTTGGGTAAGGTTTCGAAGGCTCACATCTTCAACGAGATGCTCGAGAAGAAGGTTAAGGAGCTCGGTTTGAAGGTTAAGTCGCGTCCGGTTGAGATCGGTTACGAGGTTCGTTGCCAGACTCCTATCGCATACGACTTGGTATATTGCTCGCAGTTGGGTATGGGCGTTTACAAGCTGTTCAGCGAGGGTAAGACCGGCTGTATGGTATATGTAAGCACCGACGGTATGGTATCGCCTCTCTACTTGAAGGATTTGCAGGATCCCACCACCGGTAAGATTCCTCCCCGTCTGGTTAATATCGAGTCGGATAAGTTCAAGCAGGTTGTTGACTATCTGCTGAACTATGTAACCGAGGAGGACTACGAGGCTGCTAAGCAGTACGTAGCTAACCCCGAGGAGTACGACTTCCGCAAGATCTTGAATTGGTAATCCGCTTACCGATCAGATACGACAACGGCCACCTGTGAAGGTGGCCGTTTTGTTTTTTGCTGTATGACGCTTATTTTCTGCGACGCTTTCTCGCCTTTTTGACAGGAAATTCGTGTGGTTGGATCAAGTCGGGAATGGGGTGGAACTCCAAGCGCCCGAAGATCCGTTCGTGAGTGGTTAAAGGTCGCTCTGGATGAGTGATGCTGATCGCTGTGGCGATTGGTAGCACGCGGCGAGCTCCTATATATCGTGAAGCGTAGTAGTTTTCGGTCGAATGGCTTACGATCACTCCGCGCGAGGTGCTGGCGTGAATAAAGTCGAATTCATCGCCGTTGCACTCGACCACAATGCCCACGTGGCCGACGCGCGCTTGTCCTCCACTTCGCCCAGAAAAGAATACCAAATCACCCACAGCCCACGAGCCGCGAGCGACGCTGTCGCCTTCGAGATATTGATCGCGCGAAGTGCGGGCGAGGGTATGGCCATAGTGGCTGAAGATGTAGAATGTAAATCCCGAACAGTCGAATCGTTTGCCGTTGCTCTGCCCATATCCATACGGCGTGCCGATATATGAGCGTGCAAAATGTACAAGAGAATCAGGATTCACTTCTGGAGCATCGCTCTTTGTCGAAGCCACAGACGGAATCATCATCAATATTGCAAAAATGGATATAAGAGCCTTCGCTGGTCGCATTGTGATTGGTTCGAGAAATGACAAAGACACGGAATTGAGTAGCTCCGTGTCTTTGTTTTTAGTTCAGATAAGAGATTATCGGCTCGCTTGTGTCGAGTATCTACTCGTCATCGTCAGAATCGCTGTCGGCGATATCCTCTGCGCCCTTAATCTCATCATCATCGTAATAGTCGTTATCGTTGTCGTCGTCGATATTCTCGTCAATTTTAACATCAATTTTAACAAGATAACTGATCTCCTCGGTCTCGAAAGGTACAGCGTAGAAGAAGTCGCCCTGAGGCTTATCGACACGCATCATTACATCGGTGAATCCAAGGGGATATTTCTTTTTAAGCTCCTCCTGCAACTCTGTTGAGAGGTTGTGGAAGCTTGTTACAAGACGTTTTTTTGTTTGAATTGTTTTAGCCATAAATGTAACTTTCCAAAATTTTTCACAATTATAAGCAAAAAATGCATATCAAGTACGGTTAGAAAATTTTTTTATTTGAAAATATTTACTTGTGTGGCTTTTTTCTCGATTTTCGGTATGAAATATGGCTAAAATAGGGGCGAATCTCGACAAAATTCGTAACTTTGTTATCTAATATTCCGCGTCAGATGAAGCAAAAAATTGAAGAGTTGCGCCGCTGGCTCAACTACCACAACCGAAAATATTATATCGACAATGCCCCCGAAGTAAGCGACTACGAGTTCGATCAGCGTATGCACGAATTGCAACGTCTCGAAGCCGAATATCCGGAATTCGATGATCCCAATTCGCCGAGCCGTCGTGTTGGAAGCGACCTTACGACCGAATTTCGCACGGTTGAGCATCGCTATCCGATGTTGTCGCTCGGCAATACCTATTCGATCGAGGAGCTGCACGAATTCTTCGAGCGTGTCGAGCGTGAGGTAGGCGCGGTAGATTATGTTTGCGAATTGAAATTCGATGGCACCGCTATTTCGCTGACATACGAGCAGGGCCGTTTGACGCGAGCTGTAACTCGTGGCGATGGTCGTTCGGGTGATGATGTAACGGCAAACGTGCGCACTATTCGTACTGTTCCTTTGGAATTAACGGGCGAGGATGTAGCGCCGTTGTTTGAAATCCGAGGCGAAATTTTTATGCCTTACAGCTCATTCGATCGACTGAATGCCGAGCGAGAGCAGGCAGGTGAGCAACTCTTTGCCAATCCTCGCAATGCTGCGGCAGGTACGCTCAAACAGCAAAATTCGGCCGTCGTGGCACATCGAGGTTTGGATTGTACGCTCTATCAAATGGTTGGTGAGGGCGTTCCGGCGCAGTCGCATTGGGAGTCGTTGCAGAAGGCTCGTGAATGGGGATTTAAGATCTCGGATAAGATGCAGATATGTCATTCGGCCGCAGAGGTTGATGAATATATCAAATATTGGGATGAGGCTCGCCACTCGTTGCCTTTCCCTACTGATGGCGTGGTGATTAAGGTGAGCAGCTATGAGGCGCAGCAACAACTCGGATTTACCTCGAAGGTGCCTCGCTGGGCAGTCGCATATAAGTTCAAGGCCGAGCAGGCTTTGACGCGTTTGGAGAGTGTCGATTTTCAGGTAGGTCGTACTGGCGCGATAACTCCCGTGGCAAATCTTTCGCCCGTGCAGTTGGCAGGTACGACTGTCAAGCGAGCTACACTACATAATGCCGAGCAGATTGCGCAGCTTGACATTCGTCTGGGCGATATGGTCTATGTCGAGAAGGGTGGCGAGATTATTCCGAAGATAACGGGTGTGGAACTTTCGGAGCGTAAGCCCGATAGCCTACCATTCGAGTATATCACCCATTGTCCCGAATGTGGTACGGAACTGACGCGCTACGAAGGCGAAGCGAAGCACTATTGCCCCAATCAAAGCCATTGCCCACCGCAGATTGTTGGCCGTATTATTCATTTCATTCGTCGCAAGGCGATGGATATCGACGGTTTGGGTGATGAGACTGTTGAACTACTCTATGGGGCAGGATTGGTGCGCGATGTAGCCGATCTGTATGAACTTAAAATTTCGCAGTTAGCCGTTTTGCCTCGTTTGGGTGAAAAATCGGCCGAGAATATTATAAATAGCATCGAACGATCGAAATCGGTGCCCTTTGCACGTGTGCTGTTTGCGCTGGGTATCCGTTTTGTTGGTGAAACAACGGCGAAATATCTCGCGGCACATTTCGGTTCGATGGATGCCGTTATGTCGGCAACTATTGAGCAGTTGATCGAGGCCGAGGAGGTTGGCGAGAAGATAGCTCGCAGTATTATCGAATTTTTCGCAGATGATCCTAATCGAACGATCATCGAGCGTCTGCGTGCGGCAGGAGTGCAATTTGAGGCAGAGGAGCGCGAACTGCACTCCGATCTGCTGGCCGGTAAGAGTGTGGTTATTTCGGGTAAATTCCGCCGCCATAGCCGCGATGAGTTGAAGGAACTGATCGAGTTGCACGGAGGTAAAAATCTGGCGGCGGTATCGGCTAATGTCGATTATCTGATTGCTGGTGAAAATATGGGTCCTGCAAAGCTGCAAAAGGCTACCAAACTCGGTATTAAGATGCTATCGGAGGAGGAATTTGAGGCGTTGATAGCTTCGGTACCTAGCCCGACCGCGCAATTAGCGCACGAAACAAAGTGCGACCCCGAATCAACACCCGCTGTTGAATCTGCGCCCGCGCAGCTTGTGATGCCTATTCAAGGCGAATTGTTTTAGATGAACTGAATTTTGGGCTACACAATTTTTAGACGGTTGAAGCGTTAGTAATCTGTTAATAGATAAGAAAAAGATGAAACGAGTACTCATTTTGTTGCTTGCCTTGCTACCAATGTTTGCGATGGCTCAACGTGTCCCCGATAATGAAGATGTCTTGGCGAAGACGATCGATAACTCCTCGCCTTACTACTATCCCCGCCTTATGGAGCGATATATTCATGGCGATACGACGCTGACCCTTGACGATTATCACTATCTGTATTACGGATTTGCCTTTGCCGATAACTATCGTCCGATGGAGAGCGATCCTGCGCGTATCGATGTTTTGGAGGTCTTTATCGCTACTGAAATGCCCGATTCATTGCAATTATTGCGAGTTGTTGAGGCTGGTGAGAGACTGATGCACAGTGATCCTTTTTCACCCCAAAATCTTAATTTTTTGACATTTGCTTATGGCAAGCTCGGTAATCGACATATGGAGGAGGTGTGCTATGACCGCTTTACGAAGGTGATGCAGACCATCGGCTCGTCGGGCACGGGCATACGTGAAAATTCGCCTTGGCACGTGCTTACTTTCCAACACGCGGCAGACTTCACAGCTTGGCGCGGTGGAGAGATCAATAATCGCCAGGTGCGAAGTCGCTCGGTTGAGTATATTCAGCTGAAGGTGAAGGATGCGGAGGGCAATCGTGGTTATTTCTTCGATTTCAGTCGTGTCTATATGAAGCGCCCCGAAACCGAAAAGCCGAAGGAAGAACGCAAATGGAAAATCAACGATATGCCGATCAATTAACAACGGCTCACGTTGGTTTTGATTGGCAAAAATTTTGAAGTTTGCATTGTTTTTTGTTACTTTGCGCCGTCAATTTGGTAATTATGTCCGATCTTTTGGCTGAAATGACTGCAAATTTAAGGAAAACAAATTGACAAAGTTTAACACAAAGATAAAGATAACACTATGGCTTGTAATCTATTGAAAGGCAAGAAAGGTATTATTTTCGGTGCACTGAATGAGGACTCAATCGCTTGGAAGGTTGCCGAGCGTGCAGTCGAAGAGGGCGCACAAATCGTGCTGACCAACACCCCGATCTCGATCCGTATGGGTACGATCAACCAGTTGGCCGAGAAGTGCAATGCGCCCGTGATCGCGGCTGATGCTACCTCGGTTGAGGATCTGGAGCGCTTGATTGATGGTGCAATGGAGCACTTTGGAGGCTCGTTTGACTTCATTCTGCACTCGGTCGGTATGTCGCCCAATGTTCGCAAAGGTCGCTCGTACGACGATCTCGACTATGGCTTCTTGTCAAAGACTCTCGATATTTCGGCGATCTCGTTCCATAAGGTGATTCAGGTTGCACGCAAGAAGGATGCACTGAACGAGTGGGGCTCGATCGTAGCACTTACCTATATCGCTGCCCAGCGTACTTGTTGTAGCTATAACGATATGGCCGATGCGAAGGCTCTCTTGGAGTCTATTGCTCGTAGTTTTGGTTATATCTATGGCGTTGAGAAGCACGTTCGTATCAATACCGTTTCGCAGTCGCCTACGCCCACAACGGCAGGTAAGGGTGTTGCTGGTCTTGAATCGCTGTTGGACTATGGTGAGCAGATGTCGCCGCTGGGCAACGCTTCGGCAAACGATTGCGCTGACTATGTCTTGACGCTCTTCTCGGACTTCACTCGCAAGGTTACGATGCAGAATTTGTACCACGATGGCGGTTTCTCGTCGATGGGTATGAGCCGCGATATTATGGAGACCTTTATCAAAGGTCTGAATTCGGAGAAATAGTAATTTATAACATACCTATATTAATTAAGGTCGCTCTTCGCAGGGCGACCTTAATTTTGCGAAAAATTAACGATAAACGATAAATTTTTAACGAAAATGTTTGCAGATTCGAAAATAGTTCTTACTTTTGTATATCGAAAAACGGTAAGTAATTAATGTAAAACTATTAAAAATAATCTAAAAACATTAAAACTATGAGAATCGCAAAATCCACCCAGCAACGTGTCGTTGCACTGTTTGTTTTGGTCTGCTTGATGCTGTTGCCCAGTCTGATTATTTCGGTCTTGCACGTTGTGCTTGATGAGGATTGGCGCTCGACCGATCAAGTTACGATGGTTGGTACGATGGATGTTCGCCGTCCGAGTTATATGCTTGCCGAGGGTGAGCAGAGCCTCTACACTCCGACCGTTATCCGCCCCGCTACTGCTGATGAGCCGGCGATTGTTGCCGAGCCGTCGCAGTATCTGATCTATGCTACTGCGGGCGATTACGAGATCAACACTCCTGCTAACAACATCCGTAAAGTGATGATGTGTATCTCAATGGTAGCTATATTTATCTTGTCGATATTGCTTTTAGTGATTGCCTATCAGGTGATTCGAGGATTCCGCACGGGCGAATTTTTTACTCGTAAATCGGTTATTATGGTGCGCGTGATGGCAGCTGTTTATTGCCTTGGCAGTCTGATTTGGTCGAATTTTGGGGCGATGGAGGAGAGTATTGCGTCGGAATTTTGTGGAGCGTTATGCCCCGAAGGTTTGGGCGGTGCATATGTGCTGAATACCAATTCGATTGTGATTCCGTTGGTAATGTTGGTTATCGCCGAGCTGATGAACATCGCTCGTCTGTTGAACGAAGAGGAGAGTGCAACCCTGTAAGAGTGTAGAGCTATGATTATTACCAATTTAGATGTTATGCTCGCGCGACGCAAGATGTCGTTGCAGGAACTTTCGGAGCGTATTGATATTTCGGTTGTTAATCTCTCGAAACTCAAAACGGGCAAGGTGCGTGCGATACGTTTTTCGACGCTCGACGCCATCTGCCGAGCACTCGATTGCCAGACGGGCGATATCCTCGAATTTCGCCCCGACCAGCCAGAGCCTGACGATGAGAAATGTTAAATAATGTTAATTCTGCTTGTCGTTTCGTTGTCGCTGAAAAAAACTCTCTATCTTTGCGCAAAGAACAAGAAACGAAGTAAGATACTATGAAACTACTGAAAATGTTTTTACTCGCGGCTGCAATGTGCGTGGCTGCGGGTTGCGAGGAGCAGTTCAAATTTGACGAGGATACTCTGGCGCAGACCATTTGGAAGGGACACTATGAGCGCTATAACGCTCTTGGCGACAGCGCTATGGAATGGTACGACTTTACGGTGCAATTTACCACTGCAAGCACGGGTAAATATATCGATCGCGAAAGCCAAGTGAGCTATTTCGAATATGATGTCGAGGATCGACTGCTTACGATCGAGGGCGTTGGCACGGGAGTACTCGTCATTGATTTCAAAGGCTCGTGGATCGTGCATAGCTCGTCGAAAGAGTTGCTCGAACTTGTGCGCTACCAGCCTAATAAGGAGTTGGTTACCCTCACCCGCGAGTATTAATCCACTCGCACCAAACGTAAAAGGTCGCCCCTGCGTGAGGCGACCTTATTTTATTTTCTGCAAACCTTATGTAGAATAATTAGCGGAATTTTGCGGCAGGGGCGCAGGGCAACCCAACCGAGTGCCAGCCAACGGTGCAGTGCCGAAATTCGCACGCACCCAAGCAGTCGCGTACGGGCGACAGATTCCGTACCTACGTAGTTGCCATCACCCATCAACGTAACACGGTCATCGCCCTCGAACCCGATCAAACGATGGATGAGGTAATGTCCTTCATCTGTCTGTGCGAAAAGTACATTGCCACGTCTGATATCCTCCTCGCGCAGAGGTTCGATACGTACCTTTGCGCCGCTCCGAAAGAAGGGGAGCATACTCTGCCCCTGCACACGAATCAGCACCGAACGCCCCTCGTTCAGCTCTTCGTGTGCAGCTCCGAAAAGTATTTTGTTAGCAACGGTTTGCATAGCTCTATTTGTCGAAAATTGTCGAGTAGGAGAGTTGCGCAGCTTCGGCATTTGGTAGGCACTCCAAATGATAGACGGGTATGGTCGAGATCAATTGCGAAAGCGTTTCGCACACGGCATCCTGCAACTCCTCGTCGTATGCAAACGAGGGCGGGCACGACGGCAACAACGCTCCGAGAGCCTCCAATGCCGACAAACGTCGCATGCGGTTATGCGGAGCTTGCGACAAGCGAACGATGGCGGCAATAGGGTAGTGAAGGTTGCGATAGCATGGTGTCTTGCCACTCCAAGGCGAGCCGTAAGCCACTGCTGTCGAACTAATTATGGGGCTATCATCGTTAAGTAGATGCGCCCCCTCGATATTCTCGCGCCACAAGCGGGTATGAGTGCTCTTACCCGTTCCCGATTCACCCAAGAAGAGCACCGCACGATCGTTGCAAACGATTGTTGATGTATGAATTGGGATAGCTCCATTAGGCACCGAAATAAGTCCGAATGCTACCCATAATCCAAAACGATAGAGCGATGCATCGGGACGTGCGCCATTGAGTGTTGCGTTGCAATCAATGTTTTTTGATCCGAAACGGTGGCGCATGATAATCGGCGTGAAATCATTTTCTGCAGGAAACATTCCAAACCAATAGGCCTCGTTGTCTCGAGCAAAGACACACTCGCAGATACGCTCCTCAAAATCGAAGCGTTCAATTAGTTTTCGACCGACGATTTGACCATTCTGCCACCAATCGGTTGGTAGATCGACTTCAGCATCGATGGTTAAGTGTGGCTCATCGGTCAATTCGGTAATGAATGGTTTGAAGCCGCGCAGACCAATCTCAATCGGCGATGCGGTTTCTCCGATAATACGCAGGCCGATGCCGCCTATCAGAAAGTCGTGAAAACTTCTCATTCGGGATTAAATTTCAATTATGCGGTCGCAATATTCGAGCGAACTCGAACGGTGTGCAATTACCACAATCGTTAATGTATTCTGTTCGCGCGACAACTGCTCGATAGCATTGTTGATCTCTTGCTCGGTGCGATTGTCGAGCGACGAAGTTGCCTCATCAAAGAAGAGGATGTCAGCCTGCTTGTAGAGAGCGCGAGCAATACCAATGCGCTGTCGCTGACCTCCAGATAGACGGCTGCCGCATTCGCCTATCGGAGTATCGGCACCTTGCGATAGCTGATTAATCAACTCCTCCAATCGCGCGCGACGAATGGCATCTTGCAGACGTTCGCGATCGATCTTATCGGGATCTATACCAAGAGCGATGTTGCCAGCAAGGGTGCTGTCTTCGATATATACGTGTTGCGATACGTAGCCGATGCTTGTCTGCCAGCTACGACGAATCTTATTGTCCAACGGATGCCCGTCAATCAAAATTTCGCCTTCGGTTGGTGAGAGGAAGCCTAGCAACAGATTGAAAAGGGTGGTCTTACCTGCGCCCGAAGTGCCTTGAATGCCAACCTTCTCGCCCTTACGGATTGTAAGATTCAGGTTGCGCAGTGTCCATTGACCTTTGTCGGCATCATCAAAACGGAAACTCATATTGCGAACCTCGATAGCCGAGTTGAAATTGATTCGCTCGATAGCCTCATTGTGCAAGATATTATCTGCATCGTCAAGACCTTCGCTGACGATATCGACGCAGTAATAGTTGTAACGGATTTGCCACCATTGCGCCATAATACTACGCACCGAAGGCAGAATACGTATCGCAGCAACAGCAAAGATGCCGAACAGAATCGATGTGTCGGGACGCGAGGTAGCGGTGCTGAAGAGTATCAGAACGACCATTGCCAATGCAACGCTCATCTCGGTAATTATCGAAGGAACGGCTCCGATGATGTCAGTGCGGCGTTTGATCTGTGCTATGGTGTCAAGGCTCTGCTCAAAGCGGTTCTGCATAGTTGCAAAGGCATTATTGACCTCGATGTCGGTATATCCTCTGAATGTTTCGATAACAGCGCGAGCCTGTTGGCGGCGAGCTTCGTTCTCGATTTGTCCGTATTGGCGCAACTTACCTCGCAGTATAACGATATAGATCCACGACAGCGGAATAAATGCTGCTACAGCGAGCAGTGCCATCTGCCAATTATACCACATCAAGGCTCCGAGCAACAATCCGAGTAGCAATATTTCGCTTGTGATCGAGATCATCGGTGCAATGACTCCCATTACGATATTGTAGCAGATGAAATTGACATTGCGCGACAATAAAGCGGTATTTTGGCGTTTGAGGAATGCCAAACCTCGATCGTGGTAGTTGCGGAAAACTTTGATCGAGAAGTATTTATAAAGATTGATCGTGTATTGGCGTTGAAAACGTTGCAATAGTAGATTGGCTCCCTGCTTAATCGCTATAAATGCAATTACCGCTACGCACGTAGCAACGATAAATTGCTGATCCGAGCTGAAACCACCCCAATTGTAAAGTGTAACAAGCAGACGATTCGAGTGAATACGTTGCGAATCCAATACCATAATGAGAACGGGGAGTAGTACCGCCAAACCTGCAAAATTGAGCAGTGCGCGTACCAATGCTGTAAAGATCACGCCAACGGTTGCAGCGCGAAATTTCTGCGGTATGATTCTCAAAAGTGATTTCATAATGGACAAAGTTACGAATTTATTCGTAATATCGTATCATTTGTAGCGATATTCATCTTGACGCTTACGCAGTGATACTCTCCACCTTGTTCAGAACGATATACCAAATATGGCCCTCGACATTGCGATAACCCATTTCGCGGAGCAATTTGCAATAGCGGGCAATCTGTCGTGTATGCGCGCTATCTTGCTCCATTCCAAACTTATAATCGACAACGATTGTTCGTTCGTTGCTGATCATAACTCGGTCAGGGCGATACATCTTGCCGTCGGGAACGATAATATTATTCTCGTTGCGAACCTCTTGCCACTCGCCATTAAACCACTCGGCAATTGTCGGATTCTGCATCGCTTTTTCGATCAATTCACGTAGCTGGTTGCACTCCTTGTCCGATAGTTGAGAGTTGTGGCGCATATTCTCGATAGCTTTGTAAATATCCTCGATCGAATTAGCCTGCTCGAACGATTTATGCATCGCAACTCCGAAATTACGAGGCGATAGGCGCACCTCATCACCATCCTCGAAATATCGCTGCGAGGGTAGGCGCAAGCGCAGTTGCGAAGAGGTGTCGCGTGTGGGATAATCGGTCAAAATAAGACGCTCGGCACGATTCTTCTTGCGATCGAAACCATAGGGGTCGGGTGGCATAAATTCACCAAATTCAATACGTTGGCAGTTGTCTGCTACTTCGACGCGGCCTTTGATCGCTCTATTCGATTCAGTTTCGTTATGAGGCAGTTCGGCCTCGTTATCCTTAACTACGATTGCTGAATCAATTAATGCTCCGACCGAACTTTTATCGCACGATGCAGGGTACATTATATGGAGTTGCTCTTTGGCGCGAGTGAGTGCCACATAGAGTAGATTGATATTGTCGATATGGTTATTTACGCGCTCGTTGTAATACTCTGCCGAGAAATCCGAGTTAGCCATTTCGTTCTTATATCGCAGTGGAATCGGACCAAGACCTTCGAATTCGGAGTCATTACTGTCAGCCCAAACAAGCGTACCGCCACCACCTGCTCGTGGCTCCATCGACCAATTGCAATAGGGGATGATAACCACCTTACGTTCAAGTCCTTTTGACTTGTGGATTGTCGATACTTCAATAGCTTGATTATTCTCTTGCGACGAGAGGTTTATGTCGTTGCCACGCTCATCCCACCAACGCAGAAGCAACGGAATGTCAGCCACGCGATTGGTACAAAAGGCTACAATCTGCTCGTGCAGGGCCTGAATATAGGCTACGGCCTCTGCTTGTTTATCGAGTCCGTAGTGTATTACAATCTGCTCAAAGGCCACTTCGGGCGATGTCGCACGCATTTGAGCGAAGAACTCTGACTCCTCGTTTGACAGTGCGGCATCAAGAGCTCGATCAGCACCTCGTTCGGCAAGATATTTATTTATCGTCAAGCGGCTCAAATCATCTGTCGGATTTACAGCCAGACGCATACAGGCGATAATAAATCCCGTAACGGGATCGTAGCTGATTGTCAGCGCATCCTGCGTAATCACATCGAAACGGAAACGCGCCGCTTCGCTACTCGTATAATCCAACAACTCGGTCGATATCAGTTTGCCGTCTTTGTTATTGCGCGTGAGGATCATAATATCGCTCGGATGATAACCGGCCGAGAGCACGCGCTCGATACACTCGATAATAGGCGGTGTTGTATTTCTTTCATCGTCGCGATCCAGACCATAACGAGTAATTGATATATAACCGTCATTCTCGCACTTGCGCAACGGAGTTTGGCTATGTCCGCGATATGCGTTAGTCATTAATGAGGATAGGTGGCGAGCATCTTCGCTCGACAATCTATCCTCTGCAACCGCTTGGTCGAGAATATTTTGAATGGCTGCACTGTCATTTTCGACCGCACGACCGATCATTGCGTTGTTAAACTGAACGATTAACGGCAGGCTTCGACGATTTTCAACGAGCGATCTGCTGATAATATTCTCTTCTTCAAGCCCTTCGGCAACACCGCGTGCCAAGATCTGCCAATCGCCACCGCGCCAACGATATATTGACTGCTTTACGTCGCCTACAATCAATACGGGGTGGTGCTCCGACTGCGCCAACGAATTTCGTAACAAAGGAAGGAAATTACTCCACTCTTTGTGCGAGGTATCCTGAAATTCGTCGATCATAAAGTGCTCATAGCGATTACCAACCTTCTCGTAGATAAACGGAGCATCGTTCTTCTCGATAAACTCCGATAGGATATTCTTCGTCTGCGATAGTAGTACGGTGCCCTCTTTTTCGCAATCGTCGGCAATCTTCGAATAGAGATCTTTCAGTAGCGCATAACTACGAAATGTTTCGCGAAAGAGTCGTGTAGCGTTATATCGGCGAATATTCTTATCGTATATCTGACAAAGCTCTGCTAGCATAGGGCGCAATTCGCCAACAACGGCCAAAATGTCGGCTTTGCGTGGCGATTTGGCTGCATACCACTCTTCGTCAGCCATTGTAGCTTTGCGAACCGAGGCTGTCGGCTCTACAAAACCATTAGCAGCAACATTATCAAAATATCGAGCAAATGAGTTCGTATTGCCCTTAAAGTTCGATGCAATTAGTCCGTGCGAGGTCATAATCGCTTGTGCGCGACGTGCTATGCCAATCATCTTTTGCTCGATTGCATAGTTGCGCTCCAGTGCTCGTTTCATTTGAGCTTCGATCTCCTCTTTGCTTGCAGTTGAACCAATCTTCTCGTCGATCTCTTTGAACAACTCTTTACCAAGCTTGCTGATGCTGTCGCGAATATCCCATTTGGCATTCTCTTCGATGCGTTCGCGGGCATAGCCAATCAGCCACTTTTTTAGAGCCTCATCAGTTGAGATGCTTTCGATCAATTGATCAACGCTACGATCGAGCACCGTGTCAGTCTCAATCTCGATATTGTAGTTGAGATCGAGATTCAACTCTTTAAGAAAGGCGCGAATAATTCGCTGGAAAAATTTGTCGATGGTCAGCACCGTAAAGCGACTGTAATCATGTAGAATGAGTGAGCGAGCCTCGGTGGCACGATCACGGATATCGCGAGCATCGAATTGTGGAAAATCGCGCAAAAGATCTTTCAGATACGAGGTCTGCTCTCCGCGAGCCAAATCGTTGATTTCGCCGAGGATACGGCTCTTCATCTCTTCGGTTGCTTTATTGGTGAAGGTAACGGCCAGAATATGACGATAGAACCAAGGGCGTTCGATTACGTCTGACACATATTTATATGCCAGCTGATAGGTCTTACCTGCTCCTGCGCTTGCGGTTAATATTCGTGCTTTGCCCATTTGTCGTGAAAAATCATTCGAAGATAACAAATTTCTTTCTGAACTACGAATTATTCGCAAAAAAGTTTGTAACTTGCCTATGTTTTAGAATGTAAAATTTTATGACTATGAAAAAGATTATACTTCTTGCAGCTCTTTTGCTTATGACGTTTGCCGCTGATGCACAGAAAAATGAGTCGCGTCGCGAGTGGCTCGGAACATTCTCTTCGCTTACGCTTGAAGGCGATATGAAGGTTACTCTTGTGCCGATAGAGGAGGGCGCACAGCCTATGCTCATTATTAAGTCGGAGGATTTGGAGTTGAGCAAACTCAAATATACAATCAACAACAAGGGCGAACTTACCGTGCGTGAGTCGAACAATCGCAATCGCACTCGTCGCACCGAGATAGAGATTCACTATCTCTCGCTCGGCACAATTAAGATTGCCGGTAGTGATGTCGAGGTGGAAGGCTTGATTGATCAACCGATATTCGATGTTGAGGTCTCGAATGGCGGTTTCTTGAAAGCAGAGATCGATGTTCAGGATGTAGCGGTTAAGGCTAACGGTCAATCGACAATCGATTTGAGAGGTCGTTCGCGTTATCTCACTGTTGAGGTGGCAGTTGCAAAGCTCGATCTGCGTCATTTGGAGGTTATGTCGGCTGATGTTTCGGTAACGCAGCGCGGTGAAGTCTCGGTTTATGCTACTGACCGTCTGGCGGCAGATGCAGGTTTTGGCGGTGTGGTATTCTATCGTGGCAACCCCTCGATTTTACGCTCAAATACCAAAGTGGGCAGTTCGGTAAATAGTATCGAATAACACAGCCCGATGTCGCTCTCGCACAAGCCAATGATAACGTTTCTCGAAGAGGTTGCCGCCGATCTTTATCAGCGGTATGGGCGTGATGTGTCGCGTTTGAGAATTTTGTTTCCCAGCCGCCGCGCGCAACTCTTCTTTACCGATGCATTAAGCCGTCAGACCAATGCCCCGATTTGGCAACCGCAGTTCGAGACGATTGATCGTATAATGACCTCAATAACGGGGTTGGAGCATGGCGAGCGAGTGCGCCTGATTACCGAGTTGTATAATGTCTATCGTGAATTCCATAAGGAGGAGAAATTCGATAAATTCTATTTCTGGGGCGAGATGTTGCTCGCGGATTTCGATTCGATAGATAAATATATGATCGATGCCGACATTCTCTTTTCGAATATCTCTGAACTGAAACAGATCGAATCCGATTTGAGCTATATAACCGATCGCCAATGGGAGGTTATTAATCGTTTTTGGAGTGTTCTGAATGATGATAAAAGCCCATCGGATCATAAAAAACGCTTTTTGAAAATTTGGGAGTCGCTATGTCCGATATATCATCGATTCAAAGCCCGCCTGCGTGAATTAGGTATAGCTTATGGCGGAATGATTCAGCGTGAGGCCGTTGAACGTATCGCCGAGAGCGATTTTGTGCTTGATGATGGGGGTGCAGGATATGTGATTGCGGGATTTAACGCCCTTTCAACCTGCGAGAAACGACTATTTGACTATCTATCGAAGAATCGCCAGACCGATTTTTATTGGGATTACGATAATTACTACCTGAATGATCAGCAGGAGGCGGGTCTTTTCTTGCGCGAAAATCGTTTGCGATATCCCCAACGAGAGCTATTTGCCGCGCAGGTTGATAACTTTACGGCACGCGAAAAGAGCCTTACAGCTGTGGCTACGGCTTCGAATGTGTTGCAGTGTAAGTATGTCAATCACCTTCTGCGCGAGATGATTGAGAATGGTGTGCCGATGGATAAGCGCACGGCGATCGTTTTGACTGACGAAAATCTTTTACAACCGTTGCTCTATTCGATGCCAGAGGGTGTCGAATTGAATGTTACGATGGGTCTTCCACTGCGTCAAACGGTGGCCTATTCACTTGTAGAACGATTGATCGAATTGCAGAACCGCCGCCGCGAGAGTAGTAATGGCGTTTGGTTTCATAATACCGATGTGCTCGGATTGTTGGCACATCCATATCTGAATAATCTCTTTGCGGATGAGGCAAAACGGCTCTCTGCCGAGGTACTGAAACGTCAGCAGGTCTATGTCTCGCGCGAAGACCTCACAACGATACCTCTGCTTGAAAAGCTATTTAAGCCCATAGCCGAGTGGAGTGCGATGTCGGATTATTTGCTTGATATTATCGCTGAGGCATCTCGTTCGGCTACAATGAATGATGATGCATTGCGCCGCGAAGCACAATATTTGGCAGTTGTTGCCGAGAATGTTATGCAACTGCGCAATTCGCTTGATCAATGTGCGGTTGAGATTACACAGGCGACCTATACCTCTTTACTGCGCCGTCATTTGCAAACGGTGCGTATTCCGTTTGAGGGCGAGCCGTTGCTGGGAGTGCAGATTATGGGTATCCTCGAAACACGTAATCTCGATTTTGATAATGTCATAATCCTCTCGATGAACGATGATAATTTCCCTGGCAGTCGAGCCGTCTCGTCGTCGTTTATCCCCTATGGGCTGCGTGCAGCCTATGGTCTGCCTACGCCCGAACATCACGAGGGTGTATATGCCTACTATTTCTATCGTTTGATTCAGCGCGCGCGTAATATATATATGGTATATTGCTCGCAAAGCGACGATAAGAGCAATGGCGAGCCGAGTCGATATATTCGTCAGCTTGATTATGAGTCGGGAATGGAGATCCGTAAAGTCGATTTCGGCGTAGATATAAATCTCGATACGACCTCTTCGTTCTCAATTGCCAAGCAGGGCGATGTGCGCGAGAAACTTGAACGATTCCTCGGCGAGGAGCCTTCGGCGTTGTCGCCTACGGCTCTTTATCGATATGTTGCCTGCCCGATGCGATTCTACTTTGCATCTGTGGCTCGAATTCGTTGCGAGGAGGAGATCTCGGAGGAGATCGATGCTCCGATGTTCGGAACGATTCTCCATAATGCGATGCAGATTCTCTATGAACCTCTGCTGTCTGCTCAATCAACAGCGGAAGCCATTGCTACAATTACAACTGATCAGATTGAACGAGCTGTAGATCAAGCCATCAATGATAATTTCCTACACCGCAAGAACGCGACAATCGACGACTATGGTGGAAATATCCTTCTTGTACGAGATATTATTAGTCGATATATTGGTAGTGGGGTATTGCCATACGATGCAGCACATCCCGATTTCAGAGTTGAGAGTCTTGAACACGAGGTTTCGACACCATTCGAATTTGAGTCGAAAGGAGAGAAAAAGTGTGTTCTGTTCAAGGGAACTGCTGACCGCATCGATACGCTCGATTCGGGTATTGTGCGCGTAGTCGATTATAAGACGGGAGCATCGCACCTGATGTTTGAAGGTGTTGAAAATCTCTTTGAAGGAACAAGCAAACAGCGTCAGTCGAATATCATTCAGACGTTGCTCTATTCGATGATGATTACTCGTAGTGAGGGGCGTGCCGTGGTGCCTGCACTCTATTATGTGCGTGATTTGGGGCGTGAGGATTACTCACCGCAGTTAGTCGAGGTTGTAGGATCGGGTAAGAATAAGTCGCTACAAACGGTCGATAATTATGCCGCGTATGCCGAAGAGTTTGAGCGCCACCTTGCAGCCACACTCGGTGAGATATTCGATTTCGATCGCCCATTTACGCAGTGCGACGATATAGAGGTCTGCAAATATTGCGACTATGCCGATATCTGCCGAAGATAACTTTTAAGTTCTATCAAAAAAAATGAAAAACCCGTTCTTCATAACGAAGAACGGGTTTTTTCGGATAGTATAACTATCGGGCTTATGCGCCGAAGTTATCATACAGGATATTCTCCTTGGGAACACCCAGGCTATCGAGCATCTTCTCAACCGATGCAACCATCATCGGAGGACCACACATCAGATAGAGGCAGCTTTCGGGCTCCTCGTGGTTCTTCAAGTAGTTCTCGAACAGTACGTTGTGA
>JAFPAT010000064.1 GCA_017425655.1 Rikenellaceae bacterium
ACGACGGATAAAGTTGTTCTGACGTGGAGTAACCTTTGCCCAATTAGCAAACGAGTTACCTTGCAGATTGGCGTGAAAATCGAGCAGATAGTCCCAACAATGAGAGATCGAGTCGATAATAATCACCTCAGCACCTGCTTGCTCGCAGATGTCGATAGCTGCGATGTAGCTTTCGGGCGAGAAGTCATCGAGCGTCAGCACACGATATTCGCCCAAATGGGCATAGAGGTCAGCCGAACAATTTTCCGAGTCGATTACGGCTATCTTCGACCAGTCGCCCGTCATTCCGTAGGCGATAAGTAGCGACGAATAGGTTTTACCCGATCCGCTTGCGCCTGCCAATGCCAAACGCATCTTGGCTGCTCGGCGCATTGATTGTCTTAACTGCATAACAATAAAACATTTAAGTGGTTAATAAAAATAAAATACTAAACACTCATTGTAGGTCTTAGTTGTTATATAAAGCAGTTTTCGGGCATTTGTAATAGTATTTGAACGAAGGGCTTTTTAATATCCAAAAATATGGGAAAACAGATATCGCACCTTATTAAAAATCACTTTACTTCCTCATATGGGGAGGGGGTGTTTTGAGGGAGTGGCCCGACGAGCCGATGACACGTTTTTCATTTTGGGGTATTATATAGACCCTTTTTAATTTCTTGTCATCTTATAAAAATAAAAAAATGGGTGACACGTTTTTCGAAAAGGGGTATATGTATAGCCCCCTTTGAATTTTATGTCACCCGATGAATGTTGTGAATTAGATCTTGTGGGTAATCCGAATTAGGCGTTCGTGTTTGGTACGTCGCTTTTCAAACTTAAAAAAGTGTTTTAGCAAACGTGATGAAACCTCCTTTTTGTAAGGAATACCAAAATGGTCAATCGCTTGGGTTAGAATCGATCGTACCTCCTTTACAGAAACAGTCTCTCCAACTTTCAACCGAGAATAGATATGCTCCTTCATCGCATCGCAGCTTAACAGCATCTGACACTCGTTCTCGCGCAGATCCTCTTTGAATTTATCAAGTCGGTATCCACGTGCTTCAATCTTATCCTTACCGAGTGCATAGTAGGCATCGATCATTAGATGTAGTTGGCTTGTGAGAGTAGCCAGGATATATTCTATCGGCAATCCGTCCTCATATTGTTCCAACTGCTTAACGACACCTCGAAACAGATCGCGGCTATCTATTTTTTGTACGGGGCGAATCAATCTCACGCACTCTTTATCAGGATAGATGTATTTGTAGAACTCTACACAGAACGTCCGTTCGTATGCTGTTTTTAATAACAGCGGATCGGTGTAGTAGAGTTTGATTCGTTCGTCATCATAGGCGTTGTCCCACATAAAGTAGTTGCGCTGACCGTCTTCACGCATAAAGCGATGATAGTCCATACCTCGCAGGGCCTCTTGTTTGTTCTCTTGTGCTCGGGCGGTAGTGGTTGCGATTGCGCTGACAGTTTTATAAACCTCCTCGCAACTCTCCAATTCTTCGGCTAGTTGCTCTTGGGTTTTATAAGTGAGGCAGGGATCTGTGTAGAAAATATGAGCAACATCTTCAACCCCATTACGAAATCTGCCTACAATCTGCACCGCCTCGGTCAGAGGATCAATCATCGTGTAGTCGGCAAAACGTGGATCAGACAACATAATCACGCCAACCTTTGTGGCACAATCAATATCGACGGCAGAGTAGAATCTGCTTGTGAAGAAATTGATCTTGGCAAGTTCTTCTAATAGTGTGTGGGCGTTATCGAAACCAAGAGTTCTCAATCGCTTCACACTATCTGCGCTACAAAAGACTTTGCTACGGTTCTCGATTCTCAGAGTCTTGATCAGTTGATAGATCAATTCTGCCGAATTTACGAATATGCAGCAGGGCAATTCCATTTCGAGTGAATCATTGATAAACGTAGCTAACCACCCAACCATATTGTTCGTATGTATGAGTTTGATGGGGCGTTTGTAATCATAGCTCGGTGAGAGTATCAACTGTCGGAACTTCTGCTCCGCAAAACGAGGGTCAGAAGGTACAATAGGCGTTGCCGATACCATTGCCTTATTACGACAGCGAAAGAAGTCGTCCATTGGCAAAGTAATCGTACCACGAAATCCTGCGTCTTGGATTGTACGCTCACATTCGTCAAAGAGCAGAAACCAATCATCGTACATCCTCAAATTTGCATCATAGAGTGCCGATCGTACTTTTGGGAAACTCTCAGGCGTTGTAAGAATCTTATGATAGCCACAATCTGGATTGCTTTGCAGATAGGCTACGATATCTTCCTTTGTTACGCCCTCTTTGACTCCGAAGATGTCGGGGTGTTTTGCACACTTGCCATCAATCACGGGCAGATTAGGCTCGATGATTATCGAGTTGCGTTTTGCGTGGATCTCCGAATGAGTAGCCCCACAACCAGTAATGGTCTTATTAAGGATTACATTGGTTGGTATCTCGGTCAGCACATCACTCAGTCGTTGGTGTTGTGCTATTGTAATTTCTTGCTTTTTCATCGCTTAGAAAAAGAGAGGGAGGCTTTGAGATACCTCCCTCGGTTGTTGAAATTATGCAAACAGTTCGGCCACATCTGCAACCTGCTGCGCGGGCATTATAACCTTGCCATTGGCAAAGGTGTACTTTTTAACGAGGTAGCCAATACCCTCGTTGTTCTGCTGGTACTCCTCGTAGACGTTGTCTGCGAGTTTAGCAACCTCAGCTTCAACGGTTGCCAACCACTCCTCTTGGCAGCAGATTGCGTTGTCGGGATTGCAGTTAGTTACTGTCGGCAGTTCCTCACCCATCAAGAATGCCTTGATGTAGTTGGCAATCTGCTCATTCAGCAGGAGCTTGCCATCCAACTCAGTTTGCTCCTTGCGGATACCAAACCATACGTATCCACAACCTGCAACGTCCACGCGGGGAGTTGCGATTAGGGTGGTTGCGCCCGCTTCGATAGCTTTGCGCAAAGTGGTAAATACGCTTTCGTTATTTTCAGCCTTTACCTTAATAACGCGGATAGTTGCGTTGTTGTTCGCCATCTCGTTGATGGCTGTCTGCTGAACGTTGTCAGCCTGAATATTATTTATTTTCATATAATAAGTGTTTAAAAAATCTCTCTCATTTGTGTCGGTAGCCGAGAGTTTCACCGAGCGATCTTGCGCGCTTCTGATATCCTGATCGCCGATACAAAAGTATGGTGAAAATTACCCGAAAAATAAAAAGAATAGGCATCGAAAATGACACCTATTCTTTCTAAAAATATTATTTCCAAATAGCGTACATATTATATACGCGCGAAGGAAGAAAAGCCTACAAAATGAGAGGGGACGTGGCTGAAAATATTTTGTTATTCTTGTCTGAGATCAAGAAATAAAGGCTGATTCAACAAGAAACTATCAATAAGATCAAGAGTATTAATATTCAGTCTTCGTGCCTTGTTGAGCACCATCTGTTCTTGTTTGTTGTGTTTCTCGATTTCGCGGATTCGAGCTGCGATATTCAGTTCGTCAATCACCTCGTTATCCTTATCGACCAGCCCAATAAATCGAACATAGCAATTGATGATTTTACACTCGTTCAACGGGACTTTTACCTTATTGTTGTCAAAGTCGTGAAGCAGTCTGTATGTTCCGTAAATCACCTCATTAAGAAATTCGACATCATTAGGTCGTCCCGCACGGCGCAGATGACTAAGTACGATTTCTGCATCCTCTACCGACTTTATTGCAGGATAACATTGCTCGATATATTGCGGAATGGCTGCTCTAAACAACCAATTATCAAAATTGGGAATACGAACTCGCTTGTGGTTTTTTCTAAATCCTTTGTTGATCGAGAGTGATACCTCATTATGTTTGTACCGACGAGTTGGAATCTCTTTCTTGCACTTTATATACAATTCAAGCAGCTCCTTGTTAAGGTTGTTCTGATAGTACATACTATCGTCAAACACCTCTTGCTCGAAAGATTCTGCCATCTCTTTCTGACGTCGAATCCACAGATCAATAATCATTAATGTCTCTTCCAAACAGTGCAATATATATTCAGAGTATTGAGGCAGATTATATTGCATTGGAGGATTATAGACCGTTGCGAGTTTTTCGAATGAGATGGGGCGTACTCGTGCACAATAATATGTTTCGCCATCATCCTCGATTTTAGTAAAGTATTGTCGAACATCTTCAATGCGTTCACCATAATGCTCTTTAAGGATTGTCATTTGCGCATCGAACATTTTCTGATGTAGAACGAGATCTTCGTACTCTATACTTGAATTTGCGAGTGATTCCATTGGGTTACTTTTGTAATTATTCTGCTCAAATTTACAAAAAATTAGGGGACTATCTACCCAATTAGGCAGATAATCCCCATCTTTTTTACAATAAATGCTTCATCGCCTCGTCAATCTGCGAGTTTTCGAATGAATCGAGATAGATTTGAGTCGTTTGGATATTCGAGTGTCCGAGCGATTCGGAGATCAAAGCAACATTCACTCCTTCGCGTTTGAGTACCGTAGCGTAGGTGTGGCGAGCTACGTAGGTGGTGAGGGGTGGCGAAATGCCTAATCGTTTGCTCCAACCTTTCAACTCTCGATTGATGTGAGCCAAAACCTTGTGCAACCGATTGTAGATTTGCTGCTCTGACTTATGAATATCGCCGTCAAGTATCGGAAAGATATAGTCGTCCTCAGTATTCCCCGCTCGTTTATACTTATCTATTATCGCCACCGTTGTGGGTGTAAGCCTACAATTCATCTCTTTGCCCGTTTTATGGCGACGATAGTAGATTCTGCCGTGTGCAATGTTAGAGTAGCGTAGGGTTGAAATATCTTTGAAATTAATCCCAGCAGAGAAGTAGGAGAATAGAAAAATATCGCGTGATAGCTCGGTGTATGGCGATCGAGTTTCGGGCAATGGGGCTTGCATTAAACGCATTACATCCTCTTTCCTGATAGCGCGTTTGCGGGTCTGCTCCCAATGTTTGCCTGACTTGTAAATCACAAAAGGATTCTCCTTACAAACAAATATTTTGTCGGCAATGGCTTTGTTGTAGATTGCTTTCAATACACTGAATTTGGTCGCAATGGAGTTAGGCTTGTTCCCTCTCTGGATCAAAAAGGTTTCAAACTCACATAAAAAGCGAAAGTCAATATCATCAAATCTGCAATCAATCTTGCCTGCTTGTTTTAGGAGCGAATATGTTATGTGATATTTTGAGGCACTCCCAAGCCGATATTCTTGCTCCAATCTCTCAATTATCGTTAAAATATATGCGCCAACTTTGAATGATGGGCTACGTTGACGACTCTCGACCAACGCATTCATCGTGATAGGTATTTCGAGAGCCTCCAATCTGCGAATTTTACGATCGTAACCTATCAAGATCTCGTTTAGCTGATGTTGTAGCGAAGGTTGATTCGGGTGTTCAGGGCTGATTTGTTGTGATGAGCTATCCCAAAATTGAGGATTTACGGCAATCCCAAGCGCGATTTTCTTTCTGCGCCCATCGTGGTAAAATTGCAAATAGAGGGGCGCTTCGCCATTTTTGTTAAGTTTGTCAGTTCTGCAAATAATCTTGTACTGCATTGAGAATTAGGATTATGCAGCAAAATATTCCTTATATGATAGTTCTATTTTTTTGGGGGGACAAAATGGGGGACAAAACGACGTAGAATATACCCCAAATAGGGTTGATTATAGACAAAAAATAAGCAGTTACATTTCTGTAACTGCTTGATTTTCAGAGCGGAAAACGAGACTCGAACTCGCGACCCCAACCTTGGCAAGGTTGTGCTCTACCAACTGAGCTATTTCCGCATTATGTTTTGAACCGCATCACCTTTATCGGTTTTGCGAGTGCAAAGGTAATAGCTTTTTCCCATTCTCCAAAACTTTTTGCAAAAAAAATACAAAAAAATGCATTTTTTCTGCATAAAACCTGTTTTTTGCCCTTTCGAAGCCGTTTTTGGAGTGATTTTGTCGGTAAAAAGTGTGTCGCAGATGTCGATTCATAGCACTTTTGATGTAACTTTGTGTCGAGAGAAAGTGATTTTACAATGGAAAAATTAGATAATAGGGCTACAAAAAAGGAAAAACTTTGGACACGCGACTATATTTTTATATGTTCGGCGGCCTTTTTGCTGTCATTTTCATTCTTCTTGTTGGTGCCAACGCTGCCATTTTATCTGCGTGATACGTTCGATATCGGGCAGTCGATGGTGGGCGTAGTGTTGTCGTGCTATACGATTGCGGTGTTGTGTGTGCGCCCGTTCTCGGGGTTCATTGCCGATACGTTCCCTCGCAAGAAGGTCTATATGATTGCCTACTCCTTTTTCGTAGCGTCGTTTTTCGGATATCTGACCATTGCCTCGACGCTGGCTATATTTATCACGTTGCGTATATTCCACGGTTTTGCCTTTGGTGCGCTCACGACGACGGGAAATACGCTGGTGATCGATATTATGCCCTCGTCGCGCCGAGGTGAGGGTCTGGGTTATTATGGCGTGATGGGCAATATGGCGATGGCATTTGGCCCGATGGCGGGTCTGTTCATCATCTCGTTGGGTAATTACGACTTGCTGTTCTGGAGTTCGATTTTGTCGGGCGGATTGGGATTATTGTGTGGCTCGTTGGTGCGTGCTCCACGCAAGGCTCCTGCTCCGCAGCCCAACCCTGCGGTGTCGATCGATCGATTTTTCTTGGTGGAGGGTATTCCTGCCTGCATAGCCTTCTTTATGTTGGCGATTCCGTACGGTATGACATCGTCGTATGTGGCTCTTTATGCCGAGCAGTCGGGTATTACGTCGAGTTCGGGCCTGTTCTTTACGGTTATGGCTCTCGGACTGGTCTCGTCGCGTCTGAATTCGGGTAAGCGTGTCGATCGTGGATTGGTTACACAGACCATTCGTGCGGGCATTATCGTTGCGCTATTTGGCGTTTTTGGCGAGTCGGTACTATCGACGATTGCGGTGTGGAACCAGACGGCGGGATATGTGCTCTATTTTGCGTCGGCACTGCTTATCGGATATGGCTACGGAACGATGTTCCCGGCATATAACACTCTCTTTATCAACCTTGCACCCAATTCGCGTCGCGCAACGGCCAACGCCACATACTTGACGGGTTGGGACGTAGGCATTGGTTGTGGAATGTTGCTCGGCGGATGGCTCTCGGAGAGTAGCTTTGCGCTATGCTATGCCGTTGGTGTTGTGTTGGTTGCGTTGGCGTTGATATGGTTTGTGGTGCGTGTAACGCCACACTTTAATAAGAATAAATTGAGATAAGGATATATATGGCTACATCGCTCTTTTCGGATGTGATTTTCGGCCCGATACGTTCGCGCCGTTTGGGACTTTCGCTTGGTGTCAATCTGTTGCCCACGGAGTCTAAATTGTGCAATTTCGATTGCATCTATTGCGAATGTGGATGGAATGGCGACCATCGTGGTCAGCGCCGTTTCAATGATCGTGCGACGGTGCGAGAGCTGCTTGCAGCGCAACTCAAAAAGATGGCTGCAGAGGGTACGCCGCCCGATGTGATCACCTTTGCGGGCAATGGCGAGCCTACGATGCACCCTGATTTCGAGCAAATTATCGATGATACGATCACTTTGCGCGACGAGTTGTGCCCGTCGGCGCGAGTATCGGTGTTAAGTAATGCGACGATGATTGGGCGCGAGTCGGTGCGCCGAGCATTGGAGCGTGTCGATAACAATATTTTGAAGCTCGATTCGGCCTTTGATGCGACCGTACAGCTGATGAATAATCCCCAGCAGGCCGACTATTCGGTTGAGCGTACGGTGCGAGATATGGAGCGTTTCGAGGGACGAATGATTTTGCAGACTATGTTCCTGCGCGGCAGAGTGGGGGAGCAACCGATCGACAATACCACCGAGCGTGAGGTGTCCGCGTGGCTTGCGCTGGTTGAGCGTATTAAGCCACAGCGAGTTATGGTCTATACGATTGACCGCGACACTCCGCTCGAAACGCTCGAAAAGGTCTCTGTGGATGATCTGCGAGAGATTGCAGCAAAGGTTGAGAAACTCGGCATTGAGTGCTCGGTAGCGGGATAATGAAAAAGGCGTTGCTTGCGGCAACGCCTTTTTTGTGTACTATTTAACGATCTCCGTTATCGCTTGATAGATGCCCTCGGTGTCGTAGCCGCAGAGGGCGTAGAGTTGAGCAGGGGTGCCGTGCTCAACAAATTGATCGCCGATACCCAATCGGCGCACCTTCGTCAAATGGCCATGCTCGGCAAGCCAATTCTCGACTGCGCTACCCGCACCTCCGCGAATAACGCCATCCTCGATGGTAATTACGCGCTCGAAGTTCTTTGCTACCTCCGCAAGCAGTTCCTCGTCAAGCGGCTTTGCCCAACGCATATCGTAATGAGCCACCGAGATACCCTCCTCTGCGGCACGAGCAATGGCCTTCGTCGCGAAATTGCCAACCGTGCCGAAGGTCAGTATAGCGACATCCTTACCCTCGCGCAGGCGTTGTCCGCGGCCGATTGACAACTCTTCGAATGGGCGATCACGCCACTCGGTACCTACACCGCGACCACGCGGATAGCGAATTACAATGGGTCGTTCGGCAAGCGATGCGGTGTACATCATATTGCGCAACTCGACCTCATTCATAGGGGTTGCGATGGTCATATTCGGCACACTGCCCAATGCGGCAATATCGAGTGCGCCGTGATGCGTAGCTCCATCTTCGCCTACCAAACCTGCACGGTCAAAGCACAGTACGACAGGTAATTGCTGGATGGCTACATCGTGAACAATATTGTCAAATGCGCGTTGCGAGAACGACGAGTAGATATTACAGAACGGTACCAGCCCCTGTGTCGCCAAGCCTGCGGCAAAGGTTACTGCGTGGCCCTCGGCGATGCCTACGTCGAAGCAACGTTCGGGCAGTTCGGCCATCATAATATTGAGCGAACAGCCCGTAGGCATAGCGGGCGTGATGCCGACAATGCGCTTATCGCGTCGTGCCAAATCGAGCAATGTCTGACCAAAGACATCTTGATAGCGAGCCGGAGCGTCGGACGACGAACTACCTAATCGCTCGCCCGTTTCGGGGTCGAACGGACCGGGGGCGTGCCATACCGACTGATTCTGTTCGGCGGGGGTGTAGCCCTTGCCCTTGACCGAAATTACGTGCAACAACTTCGGGCCCTTGATCTCGCGCAGATCGCTTAATGTGCGAACCAACGAGGCGATGTCGTGGCCGTCAATCGGACCGAAATATCGGAATCCGAAACTCTCGAAGAGGTTGCTATTCTGCAAGATACCCTGTTTGAGAACATTCCCTGCTTTCTGCATTGCGCGTCGCAACGTGGGGATATTTGCCAGAGCGTTCCAGATGCGATTTTTGAAACGGTTATAGTGCTTCGATGTTGTGATGCGCAGCAGGTAGTGCTTCAATGCGCCCACATTGGCATCGATCGACATATTGTTGTCATTGAGAATTACAAGCAGATTGGCATTGCTTGCTCCTGCATTATTCAGACCTTCGAATGCTAAACCTCCCGTCATTGCGCCATCGCCGATAACAGCAACGACATTGCGCTCTTCGCCTTTCAGGCGCATTGCCTCGGCCATGCCGAGAGCCGCAGAGATCGAGACCGAAGAGTGTCCTCCGATGAAGGCATCGAAACGGCTCTCGCTACGGCGCGGAAAACCGCCCAGACCGCCGAGTTTGCGATTTGTCGTGAAGGCATCGCGTCGTTCGGTGATGATTTTATGGGGATATGCCTGATGACCAACGTCCCAAATCAGCTGGTCGTCGGGCGTATTGAATACATAGTGCAGAGCTGTAGCCAGCTCCACCGTGCCAAGGCTCGAACCGAGATGACCCGGGTTGATGGCGCACTGCTCGATGATATATTGGCGCAACTCCTCACAATAGAGGGGCAATTCGGCCACTTGCAGGGTACGCAAATCGTCGGGCGTATCGATTCGATTGAGATATTTATACTCTTTCCTCTCCATCAGTTGCATTTTATACATACAAAGATAAATAAATATTGGAGAAAAATACTTATCTTCGCAAAAGGAATTGGAATAAAACTTTTGCATTGATGAAAAAAGCACTGATAATAGCGATTTTGGCTCTGATCAGCACTTCGTGCGTGTCGAACAAAACCTATAACGCATCCCGTGCCGAAGCGATGCGTTTGGAGAGTGAGCTCTCTGCTTTGCGATCTCGTGCCGAGGCTATGGGTCGTCTGAACGATAAGCTGAATAGTGAGAAGAGCACGCTGCAAAATTCGCTTTCGCAACTTACGGCCGATTACGACGCACTGCGCAATCGATATTCTTCGCTCGAAAAGGATCACGGCAACCTCTCGCGCGACATCGAGCAGTTGCGTGAAATGCTCGATAAGGGCAATGCCGAGGCTTCGCGTATGCTTTTGGAGTTGCAGCGCAATCAGTCCGATTTGGAGGAGCGTTCGCAGCGCGTAGCCGAGTTGGAGGCTCTGTTGCAAGCACGCGAGGAGGCCATTGCCTCGATTCGCCGACAGGTGAGTGATGCTCTGTTAGGCTTTGAGGGTAAGGGACTTACAATCTCGACACGCGACGGTAAGGTCTATGTCTCGATGGAGGATAAACTGCTCTTCCGTTCGGGTAGCTACGAGATTGGTCGCGATGGCGAGAAGGCTGTGCGCGATCTGGCGAAGGTGCTGGCTGCCAATCCCGATATCAATGTGATGGTCGAGGGCCATACCGACGATGTGCGTTATACGCCCAATGCCTACCTTAAAGACAACCTCGATTTGAGCGCCAAGCGAGCTACAACGGTGGTGCGCTTGCTGTTGGGAAACAAGGAGATATCCCCCGAACGAATCATCGCGGCTGGTCGTGGTGAATCGTTGCCCGTAGCCGAGGGTAAGACGGCCGAGGCTCGCGCCAAGAATCGTCGTACGGAGATCATCCTTACGCCGA
>JAFPAT010000065.1 GCA_017425655.1 Rikenellaceae bacterium
ACTCTGGATCTTCGCGATCCATTACCGCAAAAAGCTGCTCAAAATAAAACGAGACCATCATCGCACCTGTTAGCAAATTGCAGAATTGTATCCACAAATTCGCAATTAGGATCAATCCCGTAATCCAGCATGCAACTTTTTTAATTTTCATAATTATTGATTTTAATAATCTGTTCCAAACTTGGGAGTTCGATAATATTGCTTTCCTCTTCCTTAACTATCTGTTTTAGATCGTCATTTAACCCGTTAGGAGTTATTGCGTCGCTATTGCTGTTCGATATGCCCATTACCAACTGCGAAAAGGCGGTAGCTCTCGGCGGCATTATCCAAAATGGTTTGCAGGCGCGATTTATTGCAGTCCGTTATAAAAATCTGTCCGAACTCATCGCCCGAAACCACCTTAATCAACTGCTCGACACGACCGGCATCGAGTTTGTCGAAAAGGTCGTCAAGCAGTAGTATCGGTCGCTCGCTCTTGTGCTCGGCAACAATCTTATATTGAGCGAGTTTCAGAGCAATGAGGAACGACTTCTGCTGTCCTTGCGAGCCATATTTTCGCAAAGGATAACCACCAATTTTGAGTGTCAGATCGTCGCGATGAACACCGCAACCCGAATATTGATTGATCAAATCTTTCTGTCGATGTGCACGCAGCAGCTCCTCGAACGGTTGCTCGTTCAACTCCGAGCGATAGCCGATCTCGACCTGCTCGCGGTCGCCTGACAGCTGTCGATAGAAATCGGCAACAATCGGTCCGATACGCTCGATAAGTTCAGCACGCTTGGCGTGAACGGTTGTACCATAGACAACTAATTGTTGATCAAGGATATCGAGTATCTCATCCTGTACCGCTCCGCCCATCTGTTTGAGGAGTCGGTTGCGCTCCGTAAGGATCGAATTATAACGCATTACGGCACTCAAATAGCCACGATCGAGCTGCGATAGAAAGGCATTAAGAAAACGTCGGCGCTCCTCGGCCGCATCGCTGATAAGCACCGAATCGGCCGGCGAAATAATCACGACGGGAATCAATCCCACGTGGTCCGAAAGTCGGTCGTACTCCTTTCCTGCACGTTTTACACACTTGCCACCGCGACGGGCAAACGAGCAGACAATCTGTTCGTTACGATCACTATCGGTCGTATATCCTCCCTCGACCATAAAGAACTCCTCGCCGTGGCGAATACTCTGCCCGTCGGTCATTCCGAGAGCCGATTTGCACATCGAAAGGTAATAGACCGCATCGATCACATTGGTCTTGCCTGCGCCATTGTCGCCCACCAGACAGTTGATGTCGGGTGAAAGCGAGAGGTTTTCCTGTTCGATGTTCTTAAAATTTATGAGCGATAGGGTGTGAAGATACATATCAGCGCATTTTTCTCACTCCAAAGGTAAGAAAAAACTCGAAAAAGAGAAAATAATTGGCTCGCTTGGTCGTAAATTCATATAAAAAGATTACTTTTGTAACTTGATTGAAAAAATATTGAATAAAATAATAACTAAAAACAATTATGGCAAACAAGAAAAACGTTTCCGTTGAGGAGCAGCTCGATCAGGATATCGAGGTGGCTCTCGACAAGACACAGGACTTTTTTAACAAGAATGGCAAGACCATCACTTTGGTACTGATTGCTATCGTAGCTGTTGTGGCTGCAATCTTCGGTTACCAGAAGTTCGTTAAGGAGCCTCGCGCCGAGAAGGCTGCTGCGGCTATGTATATGGCACAGTTCCGTTTCGAGGGTGAGAATGCTGACTATGAGCTGGCTCTGAACGGTGATGAGGAGGGCGTAGGTTTCCTCGATGTTATCGAGCAGTACGGTTCGACTCCCGCTGCCAATCTGGCTGCACAGTATGCAGGTATCTGCTATATGAAGCTCGGCGATTGGGACAACGCAGAGAAGTATCTGGCAAAGTACAAGGCTACCAAGGGTGTGCCTAATGCACTGGTCAATGCCGAGAATGTTGGTTTGCAGGGTGATGTACAGGTTCAGAAGGGCGACTACAAGAAGGCTGCTGCTCTGTTCGAGAAGGCTGCTGCCGTTGCTGATAACAGCTTTACCACTCCTCTCTATTTGAAGAAGGCTGCGCAGGCTTATGAGGCTGCCGGCGACGAGGCTGCTGCAACAAAGCTCTATAAGCGCATTGCTACCGAGTATGCTGCAAGCTTCGAGGCTCGCGACGCAGAGAAGAAGTTGGGTCTGGAGTAATCTCCACCAAGGGGAGCGATGAAGGCTCTCCGTATATAAATTAAGGCCGTCCATTGCTGGGCGGCCTTTTGTTTTGAATCGGTATTGCTCGTTGCCGAGCGACGAACATTACTCCATCGGACGGATGCGAATATCGGTAATATCCTTCACCAACTCAACCAAACGATTGATGTCGGTCTGCTCCTCGACCTGACCGTAATGGTAGGGGTAAAAGATCGTAGGATGAATGGCGCGAACAGCCTCTGCAGCCTGATCGACGGTCATCGTATAGGGCTGATTTACGGGCAGGAAGGCGATGTCGATATCCTGTAACTGCATCATTTCGGGAGTATTCTCGGTGTCGCCTGCGATGTAGATTCGAGTGCCTCCGAGCGAAAGCAGATAGCCGTTGTCGCGACCGCCTGCAGGGTGGAAGTTCTCGTGGCCCTCGGTGAAGTTATAGGCGGGAATAGCCTCAATATCAATACCTTCCTCGGGCATTACACTCTCGCCATTGTGAAGCACGTGTCCACGACCGATTGCCGCAATCGACGATGCGTTGGCGTAAATGTGAGTCTTCGCAGTCGAGAGCAGATCTACGGTTGTGGTGTCGAGGTGATCGTAGTGATCGTGCGAAACCAGAATGTAGTCGGCTTTGGGTTGCGATGCGTAGTCGGCATTCGAGCCAACGGGGTCGGAGTAGATCCAACGACCGTCGTAGCAGATCGCTAACGATGAGTGTGCATAGAAACGAATTATCAACTCCTTGCCGTTGCGCGTGGTGAGATGATCTTCGGGGTATGCCGACTGTGGGGCAGTAGAGCAAGCTGTGGTTGTAAGTGCTGCCATAGTGAAAATGATTATTCGGTTAATAAATTTTAGCATTTGTAGTTGGTTTACATATAATCTCTTGCCAAAGTTACAAAAAACTTTGTAAAAGTACAAGGTGTCGGGTTGATAGATCCGCTACCAAGTAAAATAAAAATTGATTCAAAGTGAGTAAAAATTTGGCAAAACGGAAAATAGTTTCTACTTTTGCGGCGGAAAGATGGCAGAGTGGTCGATTGCGGCGGTCTTGAAAACCGTTGAACTGAGAGGTTCCGGGGGTTCGAATCCCTCTCTTTCCGCAAGATAAACGAAGCAAAAAGGTGTCGAGAGTTCGACACCTTTTTTGTTTTCGGACACTCCGCGGCCAAACTTGTTTGGATGTGGAGTGGCTGAAAACAAAAGCTGGTTGAGTTATCAACTTTGTTGCGTAGTTTATCTTGCAAGGGCCCCGCGGCGAGCGCAAGGGATGGGCGTTAAGCGAAGCAGACCAAAGGTCTGCGGAGTAGCCAATCCCTCTCTCGGCGCACTACGGCCAAACTTGTTTGGATGTGGAGTGGCTGAAAATAAAAGTTTGTTGATTTATTAACTTTATTGACGAATAAGTTTTAATTTTGATGTAAAAATTACTACCTTCGTAGATGAGATGTGTGCAATAATGCGCAACGTAAAACTATAATTCAAATACCACGCAACTATGAACTACATCAAACTACTCGTTACCTTAATACTTGCAGTAACCCTCTTTGGCTGCAAAGACAATAGAACTGCCATAGCTTCGGATAAAGAGGTGGAGGAAAAAGTGGAGCAGATTCTTTCGCAGATGACCCTCGAACAGAAGATTGGTCAGATGGCCGAGATAAATATCGACCTGCTCGGTAGTTTTGCGACGGATAATCGGTTTGATTGGATTCTCGATGAGCAGAGGGTGGAGGAATATATGAGCAACTACTATGTAGGCTCCGTTCTCAATGCCCCCGGTCGTGCGCTTTCGGCCGAGAATTGGAACTCTGTCATAGAGAAGATCAACGATATCTCGGTGCGCCATACGGGTATTGCCACTCTCTATGGCATTGATGCAATTCACGGTACCACCTATACGGCCGGTGCATCGCTCTTTCCGCACGAGGTTAATGCTGCTGCCTCGTTCAATCGTGCCCTCACACGTCAAATGGCCGAGATGACCGCTTATGAGGTTAGAGCAAGTAATATTGCCTGGACCTATTCACCTACCCTCGACCTTGGTCGTCGCCATGCTTGGCCCCGTTGCTGGGAGTCGTTCAGCGAGGATGCCTACCTCTCTGCCGAGATGGCTCGCGAGATGGTGCTGGGTTATCAGGGAACTGATCCTAATCACATTGATATACAGCATATTGCTGCTTGCCCCAAACATTATATGGCTTATGGTATGGCCAATTCAGGACAAGATCGTACTCCCGCTTATGTGTCGGTTGCGGAACTTAAAGAGAAACATTTTGCGCCCTTCAAGGCGGCTGTCGAGGCAGGTGTGCTCTCGTTGATGGCCAATTCGGCCTCTGTCAATGGCATTCCGACCCATGCTGATAAGGTGCTTCTGACCGATTGGCTCAAAAATGGGCTTGGTTGGGACGGTATGATTGTATCTGATTGGGCGGATGTCTCGAATCTCTATAAAAGAGAGATGGTGAGCGAAGATTTCAAGAGCGCTATTGTGGAGGCTGTCAATGCGGGTGTGGATATGGCGATGATCCCCTACGATGTGAATTTCTGCACACTCCTTATGAAGGCTGTGGAGGAGGGCCTTGTGAGTCGAGAGCGTATCGATGATGCTGCTCGAAGAATTATTCGCGTTAAGGTGCGTTTGGGACTGGATGATACTCCAAATACTTATCTGAAAGATTATCCCGAATTTCAAGGCGAGACGATCAAGGAGGCCTGCTATGAGAGCGCGTGTGAATCAATCACTCTGTTGAAGAACAACGATAATATTCTTCCCCTCAAACGCGATGCGAAGGTGCTTGTTGCGGGTCCCAATGCCGATAAGATGCGCCCTCTGTGTGGCGGTTGGAGCTTCTCGTGGCAGGGCGATATTGTTGATGAGGTACTCCCCGATGGTGTAACTATTCTCGATGCCATTAAGGCTATCGGCGGCCATAATGTGAAGTATGTTGCGGGCGTGGAGTATAAGGAAAAAGGTAACTTCGACGAAGAGATTAACGTCGATATTGCTGCTGCTGTTAGAGCTGCACGTGGTGTGGATTATATCGTTCTTTGCCTTGGTGAGAACTCTTACTGTGAGACTCCCGGCAACTTGAAGGAGATGGCAATTTCGGAGAACCAGCAGGCTTTGGCTAAAGCTCTGGCTGCTACGGGTAAGCCCGTTATTTTAGTACTCAATGAGGGGCGCGGTCGCATCATTCGCAGCTTTGCTGACGATATGGATGCTGTGCTTCACGCCTATCTCCCCGGTACCGAGGGAGGTCGAGCATTGGCCTCGATTATCTATGGTGATGTCAATCCTTCGGGTAAATTGCCATACTCATATCCCAAATACTCCAATGCTATGAATACCTACGACCATAAGGTCTCGGAGCGAGTGGGTACGATGCAGGGGGCATATGATTATAATGCAGTAGTGGATCTTCAATGGGCCTTTGGCTATGGCCTTTCTTATACCACATTTGAGTACTCTAACCTGATGATTGCCGAGGGTAGAGAGTTTAAGGCGGGCGATATTGTCAAGATTAGCGTGGATGTAACCAATACGGGCAATCGCGCGGGCAAGGAGAGTGTATTGCTCTTTATCAACGATGATGTCGCTTCGATTGTTCCCGATGCACGTCGCCTGCGCGACTTTGAGAAGATAGAGTTGCAGCCTGGCGAGACAAAGACCATATGTTTTGAGATTGCAGCCGAGGAGCTTGCATTTGCGAAGAACGATGCAAAGTGGTATTTGGAGAAGGGTAGCTACACTGTGCAGTGCGGGCAGTTGTTGGAGAAGCTCATCTGCTTGGAGAATGCCTCGTTAGGTGAGCATATCTAATATTGAATCTCTACGGTAAATTGTCGTACGTTCGGTTATTTTGTGGCCAATTTGTCGTAGTTTTTGGTTGTATTGCGATATTTTGGCTATCTTTGTAGTTTGTTAAGCTAATCCAAAGTCTATGATTGCAAAACTACTACTCGTTCTGTTCTATCTGCTCGCCCCCGCAGGAGTGCTGTGGGCAACCCGTAAATTTGGGCTACTTCGTCGTCTTGGCCCTGTGCTGACGCTATATATTCTCGGTGTTATAGTTGCCAATATCGGAATCTTCCCTTCAGATCCCGATGCCCAGCAATCGTTTCTCGGTTTTCAGGAGAGCGTGTCGGAAATACTTGTGCCATTGGCATTACCGATGATGCTCTTTGGTTGTAACTTCAAAAGATTTTCTATAGGCAAGAGTCTTAGCGCACTGATTGTTGGTGTTGTCTCCGTAGCGGCGATTGTTGTAGTGAGTTATCTGATGTTTGCCGATGAACTTGGCGTGGAGGCTCCCAAAATGGCTGCTTCACTTGCGGGTCAATATACGGGTGGTGCCGCAAACCTCGCTGCTGTGAAGCAGATGGTCGGCTTGAGCACCGAGAGTTTCGTAATGCTCTCTACGTGCAACCTTATAGTGTCGTTCTTCTATCTGATGTTTTTGATGGGAGGAGGTGTGGCTCTGGCGCGCCGCATTGTAGGCGGTAAGAGACATATCGAACAAGATGTTGTAGTTGATCAAAATGATGAGAACCCGTATCGCGATTTTGCTACGCGACCGGTTGTCGTTCAGTTGCTTAAGGTGCTTGCGGCATCGGTCGTGATTATGGGTATATCGGTGGCCGTCGGATCGATCGTAGGCGGTGAGTCTGGTATCTCGATGGTGGCGCTGATTTTGACTATTACTACCTTGTCGCTGCTTATGACCATATCGAAGCAGGTGCGCAGTTGGGATAAGAGTTACGATGCAGGTATGTATCTGATCTATGTCTTCTGCTTGGTGATGGCAACGATGGCCGACCTCTCATCGATCAATTGGGAGCAGAGTCTCTTTGTTTTGATGTTGCAGGCGGTTATCATATTCGGATCGCTCTTTGTAACGATCTTCCTCGCTCGACCTTTGCGCATTGATGCAGATACGGCTGTTATTACGTCAAATACGCTTATCAACTCGCCCGTATGTGTGCCGATGATTGCCGCTACGATGAAGAATCGCGATGTTGTGGTTGTCGGTATTACGAATGGCCTTGCAGGTTATGCCGTTGGTAACTATCTCGGATATTTGCTCTATCAGATGTTGCTGGTATTGTAGTAGGTAATAGTGTGTAAATGAGATAAAAACAGAGGAGTGCAACACGTTGCACTCCTCTGTTTTTTTGTTGCTCTCTTTTATCCTCGTCTGCGGAATTCCGAGCAGACTATTGAGGTGGCAATGGCTACATTGAGCGATTCCGAGCCGCGTCGATCGGTCGGATATGGCGGAATGAGCAACTTGTGCGAAACTGTTGCGGCAACCTCTGCACTCACACCGCGACCCTCATTGCCCATAACGATTATGCCGTTGTTTTTCAGCTTACTATTGTAAATATTCTCGCCTTCGAGGAATGTACCATAGACCTCTACGCCGCGCTTGCGAGCCTCGCGGAGTGTCGTTGCCAAATCCAGATAATGTACTCGCACGCGAAGAATTGCACCCATAGTCGCCTGTACAACTTTCGGATTAAAACAATCGGCCGAATTGGGTGTGCAGATGATATCGCTGATGCCGAACCAATCGGCTAAACGAATAATCGTACCCATATTCCCGGGATTTTGCACCTCGTCAAGAGCCAACACCAATCCGCGCTCGGCCTCTGCAAGGTCGAATCGGTAATGAGGGATTTCGACAACGGCAACCGTGTCCGACGGAGTTTTCAACAACGATAGGCGCTCCAACTCTTTCGCTGTCGCGTGTTCAAATGCGGGGTGTGCAAATTCGCGCGAAGAGTAGATGTGGCGGATGCGCAATGACGATGCGGCAATCTCGCTAACGAGCTTTGCCCCCTCGGCTACGAATAGTCCCGTTTCGGTGCGGGCGCGCTTGTCTGCCAGCGAGCGAACGAGTTGAATATCAGCGCGTGTAATCATCCTAATAATTCGGTTTATTGTTCGTTGTTTTCACTCTCCTTGCTGTGGATCTGCAAGAGCTCTTCAAGGCGTGCAACGGGTGTAGTATCGAGCGAAGCAAAGTGTCCTGTCTGGTAACGATAGTAGCCCGAAATGGCAATCATAGCGGCGTTATCGGTGGTGAATTTGCGCTCGGGAATAAACGTGCGCCAACCGCGACGACGACCCTCCTCGGCTACGGCATTGCGAAGACCCGAATTGGCCGAAACACCGCCTGCAATGGCGATATCTTTAATTCGATAGTGCTTTGCTGCCTTGACTAACTTATTGAGTAGTATGTCGATAATGGTCTTCTGCAATGAGGCGCAGAGATCAGCTTTGCGACGCTCGATAAAGGTCGGATCGATAGCCATCTCGTCGCGCAATGTGTAGAGGAACGAGGTCTTCAAACCGCTAAACGAGTAGTCGAAGCCCTCCATTCGTGGCTTTGCGAATTTGATCGAATCGGGATCGCCTTCGGCTGCCAGACGGTCGATCACGGGGCCGCCGGGGTAGGGCAGTCCCATCACCTTGGCGCACTTGTCGAAAGCCTCGCCCGCAGCGTCGTCAATTGTAGTACCGACGATCTCCATTTCGAGCGGTGAATTGACCTTCACGATCTGGGTGTGGCCGCCACTTACAAGCAGGCAAAGGAACGGAAATTCGGGATGTGGAACCTCCGCATCGGGCAGATCGATAAAGTGCGAAAGGATATGACCTTGCAGGTGATTCACCTCGACAAGCGGTATATTGTTTGCAATCGATAGTCCTTTGGCGAACGAGACGCCTACGAGTAGCGAGCCGAGCAAGCCCGGACCGCGCGTAAAGGCGATTGCATCGACCTCGTCAAGAGTTATACCAGCCTGACGCAGAGCCGTATCGACTACGGGAATTATGTTCTGTTGGTGAGCTCGCGAAGCCAATTCGGGGATTACGCCGCCGTACTGTTCATGCACGGCCTGCGATGCTATGACGTTCGAAAGCAACACGCGATCACGCACAACGGCAGCCGATGTGTCGTCGCACGAAGATTCTATGCCCAAGATTGTAATATTCATATTGCAAAATTAGCTAAAAATGCTTAACTTTGTAAGTTAATAATAACATTCGATGCGCAAAGGTATAAAAATATTGGGTTATATCGTATCGTCATTGCTTTTGATGACGATAATTCTCCCTTTGTCGCTGTCGTTGCTGATCAATTTCGGCATGGTGCAGAATTGGGTAGTCGATAAGGCTGCAGGTTTTGCATCACGCAAGTTGGGCACGACAGTAAGCATCGATCATGTTGATCTTGGATTGTTCAACCGTTTGCAGGTTGAGGGCTTTTATGTTGAAGATTATCAGGGTGATACGCTTTTGTATGCCCGCAATGTGCAGACCGGTATAACTGATATTTCGCCTCTGACGTTCGGTATTGCGGAGGTTGATGATGCGTTGTTGCGTTTGGCACAGGACTCGGTAGGCGAGATCAATATCAAGCAAGTTGTCGATAATTTGCGCGGCAAGGGCGGCGGACATTTCGTTATGGCGATTAATCGTGCCAAGATCTCCAACTTCCGTTTTGAACTTTATCGCAACGACACAACTCTGCGCGAACGCGGCGGAATTGATTGGTCCGCTTTGCAGGTTTATAACGCCGATGTCGAGGCGCACGACTTCCTGCTCGATGGCGATTCGATCGCTTTGCGTCTGGATCGACTATCGTTGAATGAACGTAGCGGTATCCGTATTGAGAACTTCTCGACCGATTGGCTGTCGGTAGCTTCGGGTCGCTTGCGTTTTGCCGATTTGCGCGTGCAGTCGGGAGCTACGGACCTTAAATTCCCGATGATCGCAATTCTCGGTGAGGATTGGGACGAGTATTCCGATTTTATCAATAATGTCGAAATCGACCTTACGGCGCAGAACTCTTCGTTAGATTTTGCGACATTGGGCTATTTCGCTCCGCAGATAGGTCATTGGCAGACTCGTCTTGCCGCGATCGATTTACAGGGCAAGGGTACCGTGGCCGATCTTCAAGGTCGTTTGGAGCACGTTGAAATGTGGGATCGCACGACTGCCGCAATTGATTTTAGAATTGTCGGTCTGCCCGAAATTGAACGTACGCGATTCACGTTCAATGTCGATGAACTTTCGACCGATGTATCAGATGCTTCGGCGATAATGCACGATTTGACGGGTAAGGCGTTGGCTGACAATCTTATAGTGATGCTCTCTCGCGCAGGACAAATGCACTTGAGGGGCGAGTTCGATGGCCGCTTGAAGGCGTTTGATGCCGATGCGGTGTTGAAAACTGCGCTCGGAGCCCTTGATGCCCGAATGAATATGTCGGAGAGCGCGACGAAGGGACAGAGCCATTTCGAGGGTGATGTTTCGACCGATAATTTCGAATTGGGAACCCTGCTTGCGGTCAATAAAATTGGTAGTGCAAGCCTGAACGCCAATCTGCACGGTGATATGGGTGGCGGTCGTTTGAAAGCGGATATTGATGGCGAAGTGCCATTGTTTGATTTCAATGGCTATCGATACGATTCGATCGCGATGAAGGGTCGAATCGATAATCGTTGCTTTGAGGGATATATCGGTAGCGATGATCACAATCTCGAATTCGACTTCAATGGTGTCTTTGATTTCAATGGCTCGGTGCCGCGATATGATTTTGCGATGCAATTGGATCGAGCCGATCTGCACGCGCTGAATTTCAATCGTCGAGATTCGATCTCTGTTTTAGGGGCTACGCTGTCGGCCAATGCGTCGGGTATCTCGCTTGATAATTTGAATGGTAATGTGCGTATCAATTCGGCCGAGTATATCGGTATGAAAGATACGATTCGTACGCGCGATATGCAGCTACGTGGCGAGAATAGCGATGGAAGCAAATATGTCGCCTTCTCGTCGGATTTCGCTGATGCGACGTTCCGTAGTAAATTGAGCTACAAGACGATATTCGAGTATTTGAAGGATGGTCTGTTCGCCTATCTGCCTTCGCTGACGCACGGTGAGGGACATGTTCATCGCCACGCGACCGATGAGATCGGCAGCGTAGATCGTTACTCGTTGCTCTCGCTCAATTTGAAAAATACGACGGCGCTGACCGAGGCTATGCTGCCCGGTCTGCAAATTGCCGATGGTACGAGCCTCTCGTTTATGTTTAACCCCGATAATGATCGCTTTACGCTGAAACTATTGTCGGACTATGTTGAACGTAACAATATGATGGCCACCAAGATAAACCTCAATGCCAACAACAGTTACGATTCGTTGGCTCTCTATCTTCGTTCGGAGGATCTCTACTTGAAGCAGCTGCATATGCCCGATTTGTCGGTGCAGGCAGGAGCCAAGAACAATCGCGTGTCGCTGTCGGCAGGTTTCAATAATGCGACGCAAGCCGTTTCAGCCCTATTGGGTGTTGATGCGGTTTTGTCGCGCAATGATGACGGCTCGAGCCGAATAGCAATCGATCTGAAACCTTCGAATATCCGTCAGGGTAATCAGACGTGGTATATCGGTGCGAATAAGATCATCTATAATCCTCGCAACATCTCGGTCGATCGCTTTACGGTCCGCAACGCCGAGCAGTCGTTGATGTTAGACGGTGTTGCATCGCAGAATATGGCCGACTCGGTTGTGCTGACGCTGCATAATTTTGATCTTTCGCCTGTAACACAGCTACTTGAAAGTATTGGCGGCTATCGAATCGAGGGTATGAGCGACGGTCGCGCAGTGATGTACTCGGCATTGAAAGATGGTCGCATTGATGGCAATGTGATGCTCGACGGCGTTGAGGTCAATGATGTGCCGGTGCCGCCGTTGCAGGTGCTTGCGCGTTGGGATATGCAACGCAATCGTGCGCGTCTGTTGTTGGCTGATCGTGAGCGACAAGATACGGTTATTAGAGGTTACTATGCCCCCGATACGAAGCGCTACTTTATCGAGGCCGGTATCAATCGAATCCCGATGCATCTGATCGAACCATTCTTGACGGGCGTAGTCTCGGGTACAAAGGGCGAGGCCGATGCCAAAATGCAGTTGATGGGTCGCGGTCGCCAGGCTGAATTGAATGGTAAGATAGAGGTTGATAGCCTACGGACTCGTATTGATTTTACGGGCGTGGAGTACTCGATACCGTCGGCGACGATGATGGTTGAGAACAACCGCTTCATCCTGCCAGCGACGCGCTTCTACGACCGTTTCGGCAATAGTGGTCAGGTGGATATGGCACTCGATCTGAATCACCTTTCGAATATCTCGTTCGACATTAATGCTCGTCCCGAAAATATGTTGGTGATGGATACCAACGAGAAGATGAGCGACCTGTTCTATGGTACGATCTATGGCACCGGTTCGGCACGCATTTCGGGCGATAAGATGGGAGTGAAGATGGATATTGCCGCAACGACCGACGACAATTCGCAGTTCTTCCTGCCGTTGAGTGGCGCATCGAATATCTCGCAGGCCGATTTTGTGGTCTTTACTTCGCCAAGAGTTCGCCAAGATACGGCGATGACCTATCTGGCACGTAAAAAGTTGATGTATGAACGTCGCCAACGACAGCGCACAAGCAGTGGTAGCGATATGGATATCTCGATGGCTGTCAATGTTCGCCCCAATGCCGAGTTCCAGCTGGTAATCGACCCGACCGTAGGCGATATTATCAAGGGCCGTGGTGAGGGTACGCTCAATATGCATATTAACCCGCGAAGTGGTATATTCGATATGTATGGCGACTGCGAGATTACCGAGGGTAGCTATCTATTTACTTTGCAAAATGTTGTTAATAAGAAATTTACAATTGACGCAGGTAGTACGATTCAATGGCGAGGCGATCCGCTTGATGCGATATTGAATATCCGTGCGATCTATCAGGTGAAGACTTCGTTGCAACCGTTGCTTGGTGCTACGTCGGCTTCGGGATCGGGCGGTGCGCGTTCGCCTGTTGATTGTATTATCAACCTTACCGATCGTCTGTCAAGCCCGACCGTTACATTCGGTATCAGTGTGCCCAATGCCGATGCCGAGGTTCAGAATGTGGTTAATAATATGCTCAATACGCAGGAGGAGATCGCCAATCAATTTATCTATCTGTTGATTTTCAACAGTTTTATGAATGAGTCGGGAATGGCCGGCGTGGCTAACTTTGGTGCTGTCGGTACAGCAACGACGGGCTTTGAGTTGCTGTCAAATCAGTTGAGCAATTGGCTTTCGACCGACGATTTGAGCTTTATTGTACGCTATCGTCCTTCGACCGAGATGAGCGGCGACGAGTTCGATCTTGGATTCTCGAAGAGTTTGATCAGTAATCGCTTGTTGGTCGAGGTTGAGGGCAACTATGTGTCGGATCGTAGTACGGTCAGCGGTCAAAACAGCAACCTTATGGGTGAGGCCTACATCACGTGGTTGATCGATCGCGCGGGTAATTTGAAGTTGAAGGGCTTCACTCAGACTATTGACCGTTTTGATGAGAACCAGGGTTTGCAGGAGAGCGGTATCGGCATCTATTACAAAGAGGATTTTAACAATTTCCGCGATATAGTTCGTAATTTTAAGGAACGATTTGCTAATTTTGGCAAGCGAAAACGTGCAAAGAGGGGTGCCGATAAGGCGCAATCGGCTGAAAGCAAAGATCATAAATCGGCGCAATAAAACTTGCCATTTTGCCGTTTGAATATAAATAGCAACGATTGAATAGAGAAGACAAAAAGAGTAAAAATAAATAAGAAACTAAAAAAACGTAAAAAACTATGAATCTATTTTTGCAGGCTGCCGAGGCAGCACAGGCCGTACAGGAGATTGCGGCAGAGGAGAGTGTTCGTATGGGCCTTTGGGAGCTCTTTACTAAAGGTGGTTGGCTGATGTGGCCGCTGCTCGCATTGGGTGGCGTAACGGTCTTCATTTTTGTTGAGCGTTGGTTGGCTATTCGCAAGGCTTCGGGCCTGAATATGAACTTTATGAATCGCATTCGCGATTATATCGTTGAGGGTAAGATCGCTGCGGCTATCGACCTCTGCAAGAGCACCGACACCCCCATCGCACGTATGATCGAGAAGGGTATCGAGCGAATCGGTCGCCCGATGAGCGACGTGCAGAATGCAATCGAGAATGTGGCTAACCTGGAGGTTTCGAAACTCGAAAATGGTCTGCCCTATTTGGCAATGATCTCGGGCGGTGCGCCGATGATCGGTTTCTTGGGTACGGTACTCGGTATGGTTCAGACCTTTATGGATATGTCGGCAGCAGGTGGTACGGTCGATATGTCGATCTTGGCTTCGGGTATGTACGTAGCGATGGTAACTACGGTAGCCGGTCTTATTGTTGGTATTCCCGCATATTTCGGTTACAACTACCTGGTTGCACGTATCGAGAAGTTGGTTTTCCAGATGGAGGCTAACTCGATCGCATTTATGGATATTTTGAATCAACCCGTTCAGAAATAGTAGGTTATGGCAATCAAACGAGGATCGAAAGTAGAATCGTCATATTCGGCATCGTCGATGACCGACTTGATGTTCCTGCTGCTGTTGTTCTTGCTCATTGCGACGACGCTGATCAACCCCAACGCACTGAAGCTGACCTTGCCGAAGAGTGCTAATCAGCTCAAAGATAAGGCCTATACGACCGTTTCGGTTGAGGATCTTGGCGGTGGTCGCTATCGCTACTACGTTGAGTTGGAGCAGGTTGATGGCATTGAGGGTGTCGAGCGAGCATTGCAGGCTCGTCTGGCCGATCAGGAGAGTCCCGTAGTGTCGTTGCATTGCGACAAGACGGTGGCGATTGACGAGGCGGTGCAGATGATGAACATTGCCCGCGACAACGGCTATAAACTGATTTTGGCTACGTCGCCCAATTAGTCGGTGTGTGGCTAATAAATTGATTAATAATGTATTATTACAACCCAGATAAACGTACGGGACGTGTGGCGGCATCGATCGCTACGTTGCTCTATTTCCTGACTCTGGCGGTGCTGTTTGTGCTTGTTCGCTTCACGCTGCCCGAGGAGCAGGAGTATGGCAATGGAATGTTGATTGATTTCGGTACGGTTGCCGAGGCGGGCGGTGCGAGTGATCCGTCGGTGAGTGAGGTCGATGAGTCGGTGTCGCAACCTTCGTCAGTTCCGCAACCGACTGAACCTCAATTGACTTCGGACGATGAGGAGGCTCCCGAGATCGCGCAACAGCAAAAGCCGACAAAGGTGCAGCAGTCGCAGACTCAACAGCAAACCAAAAAGCCCGCAGAGCAGAGCGAACCGGCACCGCAGCGTCAGGTGAATAAGAGAACGCTGTTCCCGGGTCGCACGCAGGGTAGCACCTCACCCTCGGAGGGTACGAGCGAAGGTGCTGGCAATCAGGGTGAAACGGGCGGTTCGCCCGAGGGTAGCCACGAGGGTATGGGTCAAGGCGACTATGGTAATTTCGATTTGGCTGGTCGCGGACTTGTTGGCTCTTTACCCGAACCGAATTATCCTTCAAATAAGGAGGGTAAGGTTGTGGTGAAAATTGTGGTTGATCGAGAGGGTAGAGTTACATCTGCAACAGCTCAATCGGTTGGCTCGACGACCGCCGATGGCGAGTTGCGCAGAGTGGCCGAGGAGGCGGCTCGCAAGGCTCGATTTACCCCAAGTGCTACTCAAGATATCCAGACGGGTACAATTACATACAAATTTAAGTTGCGATAAACCAATAACTTAAAAAGAGGAAAGAAGATGAAGAGATCAATATTGACCATTTTTGCGGTGGTGTTGGCGACGGTTGTGGCAATGCCCGCATTGGCGCAAACTGACGAACCGCAGAGCCAGGAGAGCGCAACGCCCAAAACGGGTGCGCAGATGACCTTCAAAACCAATAGCTACGACTTTGGCGACATTGCTCGCAAGGGTGGCGACGTGGAGTGCACCTTCGAGTTTGTCAATGATGGCGATACTCCGTTGGTGATCACGCGCGTTGTAACTTCGTGTTCGTGCACCAAGGCCGAGTACTCGAAAAAGCCGATCCCCGCAGGCGCAACTTCGACTATCAAGATCATCTATGAGCCCCACAAGAAGGAGCCTGGTGTATTCCATAAGGTGATCCAGATCTTTACAAATACGGCAGACAAACGCAAGATCGTTACCGTTAAGGGTAACTCGATCGATAATAAAAAATAGAGTTATGAATATTCTATTTCATAATATCACTCTTTTGCCGATGACAGCATCGTTGGCCGAGGAGGAGAAGTATTTCGAAGCGTCGGTCGGTGTGCGTGGCAATCGAATAGCGATGGTTACGCGCGATGAGGCGGAGGTTGCACGCTTTCGCGAGGCGTGCTGTGGCGATCTGCGTGAGGTGGATGGTCGTGGTAAATTGTTGATGCCGGGTCTGATCAACACCCATTGCCACGTGGCGATGACGTTGATGCGTGGCTATGCCGACGATATTCAGTTGATGGAGTGGCTGAACGACTATATCTGGCCCTATGAGGCGTTGATCGACCGCAACGATGTGCAGTTGGGTGCCGAGTTGGGTATTGTCGAGATGTTGCGCGGTGGCGTAACGACCTTTGTCGATATGTATTGGTACGAGGAGGCTGTGGCCGATGCTGCCGAGAAGTTGGGTATCCGCGCGGTGCTGTCGCCCTGCTTTGTCGATGCACGTATGGAGGCATTCGAGGAGGACCTGCCCGTAACGGTGGCCAAGGCCGAGAAGTGTGATCGTTTGTCGGTGATGATCGCTCCCCACGCACCATATAGCTGCTCGGAGGAGAATATGCGTCGTGCGGCAGAGTTGAGTAAGGAGTATAAACTGCCCATCACGATCCATCTGGCCGAAACTCACGACGAGGAGCGTCAGATTCGCGAGCGATTCGGTTGCTCGCCCGTGGAACTGATTGATAGATACGGACTTTTGAAAGAGGGCACGATTGCGGCTCACTGTGTTCATTTGAGCGATAGCGACCGCCGCACACTGCTCGAACGAGGCGTTTCGGTGGCTCACAATCCGCAGAGCAATATGAAGATTTCGAGCGGCATATCGCCCGTGGCAACGCTCCTCAACGAGGGCGTGAATGCGACGATCGCAACCGACGGACCCTGCTCGAACAACGATCTGGATATGTGGGAGGAGATGCGCAGTGCGTCGTTCTTGCAGAAGTTGAGCGCGGGCGATCCGTGCGTGATTCCGGCTTACGAGCTGTTGCGAATGGCAACGGTCGGTGGCGCAAAGGCTATCGGTCGTGGCGACGAGTTGGGTCAGATCAAGGAGGGTATGCTGGCTGACGTGATTGTGATCGATATGGAGAAGCCGCACCTCTATCCGTGCTACGACGTGGTGGCGAATTTGGCATACGCAGCCAAGGCGTCGGACGTCGATATGGTGGTTGTGAATGGTGAGGTGCTGGTCGATGGCGGCGATGTGTTGGGCGTCGATGAGATGGATCTGTGCCGTCGTGTCGAAAAGCGTGCCAAGGAGCTCGATGCAATGGTGAAGTAACCAATTCCAACCCGAAAATTAATAGCCGCACTCCTTGCAGGGGTGCGGCTATTGTTATGAAACGTGTGTAGATATTGTATAAAATAGGTGTTACTCGGTGGGCGGCACATCGAAGTCGATCTGATCGACGGTGAGCACCGTAACCTGCTGCCCGTTGTATAGCCCTGAGCACTCGGCACCGAGCAGGCGACCCTCGCTCTTCGAGAAACGGGCAACGATCTCCACCTTGTCGCTCCTATCGCTGACGATGATCGTGTCGCCCTCCTCGCGGAATTTAAGTAGCATACCCATTGCAGCGGCATACGGTTTCAATTTTTCGAGTGAGGCAAGCGGAGTGAGGTCGACACCCTTGTCGGGGCGTTCGAGTACCAATTGTCCGTTCTGGTAGCGTCGATAGCTCTCGCCGTCATAGAACTCCATAGAACGAGCCTCGTCCTGCCACTTGATAGCCATCTTGACCTTCGAGCCCTCTTTGCGAATCTCGACGGTGCCCTGCATCGGAGCGGCATTGGAATCAACTATCTCGTAAAGATCGTGCGGGTCAGTACTCTTGGTGACCCTTGCAGTGAAATGGACGAGGAAGCTGTCGGCCTCGGCAAGGCGCATTATTGCCAGCTCGACCACCTCGCGGGCGGTGCTGGTCTGCACACCGCTAATGCCGATGACAACTGCCACAGCAACCATAGCGGCAACGGCACTAATGCGTACTGCCTGCCAGAGCGGGCGACGGCGCGGTGCGGGCGCTTTGAACGAGAGTGAGGTGGTGGGGGTGAAACGCGGCGAAAGAAGATTCTCAACGCGATTGTCCGACGAATTGTCTAAGTTGTTGTTGGTTTTCATAATGCTTTCAGTTTTTTGTGTGATTAAATCAGCCCGCGCTTTTCGAGGGCTTCGCGCAACTTGTCAATGCCATAGCGAAAACGCGATTTGGCCGTTGTGAGAGGGATGTTGCAGATCGAGGCTATCTCGTCAAATTGACGACCGCCATAGATTCGCAATCGGATCACTTCGCTCTGCTCATCGGGTAGGAGCGCCATCAGTCGTTCGATCAATCGAAACTCTTGTTCGAAATCCTTTGGAGCGAGGTCGTCGCTACTCAGATTGTCGAGCGTTTCGGTGGTGGCGAATTGTCGTCGCGAACGTAAGACGGATGTGCAACTATTTGTCAATGAGCGATAAATGTAGCCTTTCAGGTCTTCGATCTCGGCAAGCCGTGCGCCCTGTTTCGAGAGTCGGAGGTAGAGGTCTTGCACTACGTCGTCAGCTTCGGTGGCAGACCCCAACCGATAGCAGGCATATCGAAACAGATCGTTGCGCTCGGACTGCATTAGCTCGGCGAGGCGGGTGAGTTGTTTGTTTTCGGTTGATAGTTTCATAATTTGTTTTCCGTTTGTTGGAAACGCGCTTCCGAATATATAACGCTCGAAGTCCGAAAAAGACTTAACGCACTTGCAAATTTATCGAAAAAAAGATTGCTCCCCGCGGAAAGAGCAATCCTCATCTAACTTTATTTTTACTCTGGAAGGCTATCGCGTGGCCACTCCCACCCAAGGATCACGCCAGACGAACCACGCATCCAGATATACAATGCACAAACTCCGAAAAAGACTTAACGCTCTTGCAAATTTATCGAAAAAAACGGTTGCCCTCGTTGAAGAGCAACCGTCTGTTCATTTGGTAATCGAGCGTTTATCGCAATTGTCGGAACGCCTCCCAAAGAATCACTCCGCCCGAAACGGCCACGTTGAGCGAATGTTTGGTGCCCGCTTGTGGGATCTCGATCGCGCCGTCGCACAGATCAACGGCCGCCTGATCGACGCCAAAGACCTCATTGCCAAAGAC
>JAFPAT010000007.1 GCA_017425655.1 Rikenellaceae bacterium
ATAAATTTGCGCTATTTACGGTGCAGCATCTCAATCGAGCAGAGTATCTGCTGATCCTTAATCGGGGTAAATTTACGGCCATATATGCCTATCTTGTCGAGCTTGATGACTGCTTGGAGCAATTGATCGAGTTCTTTGGCAAAGATCCGAATTTAGATCGTCGTTTATTGCCGCTATGTGTTCAAGTTTTGACCGAACTTTATGTTACCAATCAGTTGTGTAATGAGGTGGATATGGCTCGTTGGCACAATTGGGGACCTACAAACGAAATGTTTGAACAAGATTCTATTGCAAAGGTCTATTATCCTTATCTGCGCCACAATGCGAGCAGTTGGCGTGAGGAGTCCGGAGCTCAAAGATAGCTCTCATAGGTAGATTCATAACGACAAATCGGGGCACCTCACCCGCCGATCAATGGTGGGCGAAATGCAATACATTCTTGCATAATCAATATTAATATTGTATTTTTGCGAGTGAAGATTTACCTCGCTTTGCTTTTGAAAGTAGTCCCGACGGGAATCGAACCCATATCGTATGAACCGGAATCATATATTCTATCCATTGAACTACGGGACCAACGAGAGGACAAAGATGAGAAAAATTTTTGTATTTTGAAAATGCTAACTGATTAACCCGATGGAAGAGATCAAACGACAGAACGCAATGGCCTATGCCGCCTTTGTCGAAGAGGCCGAGAACGATCAGGGTGTAAGGCTCTCCGCTTGGCAACGTGTCGAATCGGTTGTCAAGGCAAGCGGTATGAGTATCAATGCCTTTGCTCGTTTTATCGGGCTTACGCGTGCCGAAAATCTCTACCAGATCAAGAAGGGTAACAACGGTGTAAGCCGTGATTTGGCAAGACGAATCATTGACCACTATCCGCATATCAATTTCTCGTGGTTGCTGACGGGTGCAGGCACAATGACTATCGATGGCAGTAGCCCGTATGGATTGCCATTCTATAAATGTTCGTGTCCGGCAGATATCGATCGTGTCGGAGCTGATGACCCTGATGGCCGTGTTATGCTCCCCGGTTTCGAGGATTGCAATGTGGTTGTCGCCCATAATTGGCAAGGCAAGGATGGCATTAGCGATGGTGCATATCTGTTCCTGCAACGTGTCAATTCGCGATATGTGCGCCGAGGTCAATACTTGGTTGTTACCGATAAATTTACAACGATCTGCAAAGTTCAGACCATAAATCCGAAACACGAATTGGAACTGTCTGGAGCTACCATTCCGCGCGGAGCGTGCATTATGGCGCGTGTCAAGGTGCGAGGGCTCTATTTGATTAGGGGCATTTTGAATATTACCGCCAGATAATTAGGTGATTATGATTTTGAAAAACGATAAACTTAAACGATAGAAAAGAGAACTATGATTAATCAACTTTTGACAATATATTGGGATTTCGATCCCGTTTTCTTCCGCATCGGAGAGAACTTCGATATTCGCTACTACGGTCTTATGTGGGCGTTGGCAATCGGTTTGGCAGCTTGGATGTTTGACCGCTTTGTGAAGCGTGAAGGTCTGCCTGAAAAGGTGTCGGAGTCGATCTTCTATTTCGGCACGTTGGCAACGATAATCGGCTCGCGAGTAGGACATTGCATCTTCTACGAGCCCGATAAATATCTGGCCGAGCCGTTGCGAATTCTGACCGATATCCGCGATGGAGGAATGGCAAGTCATGGCGCGGCGATTGGTCTTTTGATCGGTCTTTGGCTCTTCTCGCGCCGCAATAAGTTACCCTATCTATGGTCGCTGGACCGCATTATGATCGCGGTGGCTATTGGAGGCGCATTTGTGCGTTTGGGCAACCTCTTCAACTCGGAGATTATCGGCGCTCCGACCGATATGCCATGGGGATTTGTCTTTGCTCGTCTCTATCCCGTCGGCACACCCGTAGCAGAGATGATCGCACGCCATCCTGCGCAGATTTATGAGGCATTGTGTTATGTGATTACATTCTTGATCCTGATCTATTTGTACTATAAACGCGATATGGCTCGTCGCCGTCCCGGTTTGATGTTTGGCGTTGGCTTGATCGGTATCTTCTTGACACGTTTCTTGATTGAGTTTGTTAAGGAGAATCAGGAGGCTTTCGAGCAGTCTATGACACTCAATATGGGTCAGTGGTTGAGCGTGCCGTTTATCATTGCTGCATTCGTTTTGATATGGTCGGCGATGCGCAAGCCCGTGATTGAGACCAAAACGGAGCCGAGTGCGCCGAAGGTCGCAGCAAGTCCCAAAACTAAAAAAACGAAGAAAAAGAAGTGGTAAATAATAGCATAAATCAGTTGCTGTTCAATGCTTTGGCGCAACATCAAACGGTTGTGCTGCCAGGCATGGGCTCGTTGCGTTTTAAGCGCGTATCGACCAAAATGGATCGTACGACGCTCACTCCGCCACGCAATATGATTCGCTACTCGTCGCGTAATGAGGGCGTGTCGCTGCCCGAGATGATCGTAGCGGCATCGGGCTGTTCTCGCGAGGAGGGTGAGGAGGCTTATCGTCGTTGGTTGCGTCGTGTGAAAGATAATCACGTGGTTGATATCGAGGGTGTTGGCCGCATTGAGAAGGACTTTTTCAAAGCCTCTGATGAACTTGAAAAATTGCTAAACCCCATTGCTCTTGCTCCTTTGACATTGCATCGTCGTCGCTCGTTCAAGGGGGTGTGGATTTCTTTGGGAGTTGTTGCTGTGGCGGCTGTGGCCGGTGGCGCTTGGTGGTATATGAATAATCAATCGCCTGTTGTCCCTATGCCTACTCCTGCGCCTAACGTCGTAGAGCAAACGGTTGAGGATGTCATAGCGGAAGATGTTGATAGTATGGTGGTTGAAAGTGAATCGGTACCTTCTGTGGTTGAGGATGCTGCTGTTCCCGACACCATTGTCCCTGCGCCAGCTGCGGAGGAGATTGGAACTATGACCTCGGGCATGAATTACGCTGTGCTAGGAGTCTTTTCGACCGAGGAGAATGTCCGTAAATTTATTGAGCAGATGTCGCGCCGTTCGCCCGAAATCGTCTGCCGAGCATATAAATTCCAAGGCTCGAAGTTTATGGTCAGTGGCTGCGAATCGACCGATGCAGCAGCGGTGTCGGCCTTTATTCGTGCGAATCGAGCCAAATATCCCGACCTCTGGAGTTATACTCGCAAGTAATCGGCATAATAGCAACAACAAAAAAGTCGCCCCCTTCAGTGGAGCGACTTTTTTATTTATTGATGAAGAATCAATCTTCTTTCAAATGGTGCTGATTAAAGCTCCTCGATAGTCAGTTTTGGAGCATTCTGCTCCTCTGCTTCGGGGGCTGTCTCCTCAACCTCGACCAGACCGCGTGCGATCAGCAACGAGAGCGGATTGGGATCTGCACCTCGGAATGCACGATAGAGGTCCATACCATCAGCCTCGCCTCCACGTTCGAGTACCTCCTTGCGGAAGGCGGTTGCAATACGCTTGTTGAAGATGTCGCCACTCTCGACAAATGCCTGATATGCATCCTTGTCAAGCACCTCGGCCCACAAATAGCTGTAATAGCCCGACGAATAACCACCATCGAAAATGTGGCTGAAATAGGGATAGCGATAGCGCGGAGCAATCTGTTCGATCAGACCTCGTTTCTCGTTAAGTACCTTTACCTCAAATGCATTGACATCGATCGGTGAGTAGTTCTCCATCGTGTGAATATCCATATCGCTCAACGATGCGGCGAGCAACTCAACGGTGTTGAAACCCTGATTGAAGTGGCTGCTACGCTGCAATTTCTCGATCATCTGATCGGGAATGGGGTCGCCCGTGCGGTGGTGAAGTGCATAACGGCGCAACATCTCGGGCTCCAATGCCCAATTCTCCATAATCTGCGACGGCAACTCTACGAAATCACGCTCAACGCCACCCAGACCGCTATACTTAACCTGCGAGAGAAGAGCGTGCAGTGCGTGTCCGAATTCGTGGAAGAAGGTCTGTGTCTCGTCGATCGAGAGCAGTGCGGGATCGCCACCCGTCGGACGGGGGAAGTTGCACACGATGCTTACGATAGGCGAAATGCGATTGCCCTCTGCATCAAAGCTCTGGGGACGGTATTCGCCACACCACGCGCCTCCACTCTTGCCATCGCGCGGATAGTAGTCGAGATAGAGTACGCCGAGGTGCTCGTTTTTCTCGTCAAGTACTTCGTATGTTTCGCAATCCTCATTATAAACGGGCAGCTGAACGGGGCGGAAAGTCAAGCCATAAAGACGGTTGCTCAACTCGAAGATACCACTGCGAACATTGTTCAACGAGAAGTACGAACGGAGCGAATTCTCATCGAGGGCATAGTCGCGCGAACGCACCTTCTCGGCGTAGTACCACCAGTCCCACGACTGGAAATCATCAAGACCCGTCTCGCTCTTCATCATCTCGCGCATAGCCTCCAACTCCTCTTTGGCGCGATCCAAAGCGGGACCCCAGATGTTTTCGAGCATCGAATATACATTCTCGGGCGTGCGAGCCATCTGTACGTCGAGTACGTAGTGAGCGTGAGTGGGGTAGCCAAGCAGATGTGCGCGCTCGGTGCGCAGACGAACGATGTCGTTGATTACCTGCTTGTTGTCGATGCTGTCGTTGTAGTTGCAACGATCCAGATAACCGCGATAGAGTTTCTCGCGCAAATCGCGCTTCGAAGCGTAGGTCAGGAATGGCAGCATGCTCGGCTTTTTGGTTGTGAAGACCCATTTGCCCTTCATGTTGCGTGCTGCAGCCTCACGTGCAGCGGCCTCGCGTGTGGGTGAGGGAATGCCGTCAAGATCATCTGTGTTGCTGATAATGAGTTCGAAACCCGAATTTGCAGCGAGCAGATTGGCTGCATACTTTACGCGTGCTGACGAGAGCTCCTCATCGACTTTGCGCAGAGCCTCTTTTTTGTCGGCTGCAAGCAACGCACCGCCACGAACGAAACGGCGATAGAGTTTCTCGGTCAGTCGCAATTGCAACGAATCCAAGCCCAATGCGCCGCGACGATCGTAGATGCTCTTAACGCGCTGGAAAAGAGCATCGTTCATCATTATCGAGCCGCTGTGTGCCGTCAGTCGGGGCGACATAACCTGCTCA